>NZ_LVCT01000032.1:0-7883 GCF_001647205.1 Rhodococcus sp. EPR-134 | reverse complement strand
TCTTCGCCCGCAGGTAGGCGGCAAAAATCTCGTCGGTGTTCTCCGGTATTTCGTCACCAGCACCCATGGCGCTGATCTGTATGAACCGACGCACTCCCGCTTTCTCGGCGGCATCGGCCAACAGCACCGCCGCAGCTCGGTCTACGGAGTCCTTCCGCTCGATCGAGCTACCAGGTCCGGCGCCCGCGGCGAAGACCGCGACGTCGGCACCGTCGAGTACCTTCGCAACTTCCTCGACCGTGGAGGATTCCAGATCGATCACCACGGGGAACGCGCCGAGTGTGCGGACCGCACCCTCGTGCGCGGAGTTGCGGATCAGCGCTACCGGCCGATCACCATGTCCTGCCAGCAGGTACGTCAGGTGCTGCGCGATCTTGCCGTGCCCACCGGCAATGACCACGCGCCGTTCGTCCACACTTCGATGTTCCGTCATCGTTTTCTCCTCACAAGTCGGTACTTCAAGTGCAGCGCGCCGGAGGTGTCCGTTGTTCCCCTGTTTGTCCCACGAGTTCGGACACAGAGGCAGAATGACGGACATGGCATCTGCAACCATCTTCCACAATCAACGGTGCAACACGTCGCGGACTGTTCTCGGACTTATCCGCGACGCCGGCATCGAACCGACCATTGTGAAGTACCTCGATACTCCGCCTACCCGATCCGAGCTGGAAAAACTCCTCGCCGACGCCGGCCTCGAGCCCAGCCAAGCCGTTCGCAAGCGCGAAACGCAGTACAAGGAACTCGGGCTCGCCGATGCATCCGAATCCGAGATCCTCGACGCGATGATCGAGCACCCGATTCTGATCGAACGCCCGTTCGTGGTCACCGACAAAGGCACCGTCCTCGCGCGGCCTGCAGCCAAGGTGGAAGAAATTCTCTGACAGCGTCGACGGCTTACAGCGGATCGCGGGCGATCGGGCAGGACATGCACCGAGGACCACCTCGGCCGGACCCCAGTTCCGAACCCGCGATTCGCAAAACCTCGATACCCGAGGCCTCCAGCCTGGCGTTCGTTTCGACGTTGCGCTCGTAAGCGACGACGACGCCAGGCTCGACGGCGAGGGTGTTGTTTCCGTCGTCCCACTGCTCACGCTCGGCAGTCACCGTGTCGAGTCCGGTGTCGATCACACGCAGTTTTCCGATTCCCATGGCGTCGGCCGCCGCTTCGAGGAACGGCGTCGCACCGCGAATACTCACCCCGTCGTCTTCCTTGCGCAGAGTGAACGCCGCCAGGGTGTCCTGAATGGCCGGATACATGACGACCGCGTCGGCCTCGACCATGGTGCAAACCGTGTCGAGATGCATCGACGCTCGGCGTTGCTCGATCGGAACAACCAACACCGTGTGGGCGAGGCCGTCGTCGAACACGCTACGCGCCAATGCTTCTGCTCCGGCGGGTGACGTACGTTCACCGACACCGATTGCGATCACCCCCGGCGCGAGAAGCAGCACGTCACCTCCCTCGACAGGAGCCGTGTGCGACTCGTACGCGCGGCGCACGCCTTTGAATCGAGGGTGATGCGCGTAGACGAGATCCGTTATCGAGGATTCGCGAGCTCGCGCTGACAACGCCAAGGACGTGATGATGACCCGTGGCCCGACCCAGAACGACGAATCACGGGTGAAGAGCAAGTTGGGCAACGGGTCGATCACGAAGTCACCGCCGTGATGCATCCTGCGCACCAACGAGGTCGAGTCGGCATCGATCGGCAATTCGTCGAACGTCATTCCTGCAGTAAGGATCGACGAAAGCTCCTTCGGCTCCACCTTTCGCAGGTAGGCGGCCAGGTGTTGCCCGAGCGCGTGGCCGATCTTGCGTGCGTCGACGGCGGCCGCGATTCCCTGGATCCTCGCTGCGCCACTGACCTCGAGCGCCTCGGTGAGGAGATCGGACAAAAGCAGTACCTCGACGCCGCGCTCACGAAGGACGGTCGCAAACTGATCGTGTTCTTCCTGCGCGCGGTCCACCCACGGCAACGCGTCGAACAGCAGCTCGTCGTTGTTGCGCGGAGTCAATCGTTTCAACTCGTCGCCAGGACGATGAAGAATGACCGATCGCAATCGGCCCACCTCGGAATCGACACCGAGGGGGACGGAGCCAGAAGCGTTCATGAGTGAACACTAATCCCGTAGGCCCCACCCAGCAGGGACAAGCAGCTGTCGTACCGGTCCGCGTAACGTCTGATCCGACGCAGGCGAGAGGACCAGGCAATGAGTAGTACGGATCAGGCGGCGCTGAACGGCGCCGGAATCGAGAGGTTCACCGGGCGCTGGGTCGGCGCTGGAGCCGGACATTTCCCCACCATCGACGACTTCGAGTACTCCGAGGAGATCGAGTTCGCGCCCACCCCGAAACCGTTTCTCACCTACTCGTCGCGCACTCGTGGGCTCCCCGACGGACGACCGCTTCACATGGAATCGGGATACCTGCGCCCAACACCGGGTGGTGAGCTCGAATTGCTGGTCAGCCAGCCCACCGGATTCGTCGAGATCCATCGCGGCACCCTCGACTCCGAAGGCACTCTCGCCTTGACCCGTCTCACGCTCGCAGCATCACCCGACGCAAAACCGGTTCACGACGTCCGGCGAGTCATGCGCGTTCAGGGCGACACGCTGACATACGACTTGTGGATGGCGCACGGTGACACCCCGCTGACACATCATCTCCACGCCACCCTCCACCGGGCGACGGACCGGTAGTCGCCATGGAGATGCCGTCGTGGAAGGCAAAGGAACTCACGCCCGGCCAGCTCTCCGAGCGCAGCGGTGTCGCCGTCTCGGCCCTGCATTTCTACGAACGAGAAGGCCTCATCGTCAGTCGCCGGACCAGCGGAAACCAGCGCCGATACCAACGAGACACGCTTCGACGCGTCGCCTTCATCAGAATCTCGCAACGCGTCGGCATTCCGCTGTCGGAAATCAGAGAGGCCCTCGGCACACTTCCTGAAGGCCGTACCCCGAACCGCGCAGATTGGGAAAGATTGTCGACCGGGTGGCGGCGCCACCTCGATCTACGCATCGAGCAACTGGAACGTCTACGGGACAACCTCACCGGTTGCATCGGTTGCGGGTGCCTCTCGTTGGAGGGGTGCGCCCTCGCCAACCCGCACGATCAACTCGCATCCGCCGGCCCGGGTGCGCGCGTTCTGGAAGTAGATTTCGGTGCAGGCTCAGGCGAGAAATGACTCGACGGCGTCCCGATCGCGCCCCAGCAAGTCCTCGACGGTCTTCTTCAGCAACTTCTCGATCTGGCCGCCGATGATCGGCATCTTCACCTCAGCCGTTCCGTCGACGACCAACCGCGTGCAGGACTCGGCGGCGGTGAGATCGAGCGTCGTCTCGATTCGGATCGGCAGTCCCCGCGCGATTCCGGTGACCGACCCTGCTGCACGCCCGTCCGACAGAGGTCCCCACCGATCGACCCGTTTCAGACCGAGCCGACTCGGCGCAACCTTGGCGACCAGGCTCGGGAGGGAGGCGGAGTCGATTTCCTCGGACACGGATACTTCGATCGATCCGTCTCGAACTTCGATGTCCGAGGTGGCATAAAGGTCTCCGAGTCTGCCTTTCCAATAATTCGGGTCGGTCAAAGTTCGATGCACGTCGTCGATCGGATATTTGAATTCGATATCGAAGTGAAAACTCTTCGGCATGACTTTGGTCCCTATTCGACTAGATAAAAGTCCCGGCGGAGTTAACGCTCATCGCTTGAGCAATTTACTGAACTGGTCGTTCGCTTTTTGCATCACGAACTCGTAAGGCAGGGCGAATTTGCGCGCCCACCAGTATCCGAATCGGATGTCATTGGACGTATATACGAGGTACGTATTCTTCTCGATTCCCCGCAGAATGCACGACGCCACCTTCTCCGGGGAGACAGCACGCGCCTCGAACCGGTGCGTGAGTTTTTCGACCCGCGGGTCGTTCCTGTCGATACCCGCTATTTCCACGGTTCCCACCAATGGCGTCTTCACCCCACCCGGCACAACCAGACTGACCCCGATTCCGTGCCGCTTCAGATCGAATCGCAGCACCTCGGACACCCCGCGAAGGCCGAACTTGCTCGCACTGTAGGCGGCGTGCCACGGCAGGGCCAAAAGTCCGGCAGCCGAAGACACGTTGACCAGGTGTCCACCCTTGCCGGCACGAATCATGGGTGGAACAAACGTCTCCATGACATGGATCGGCCCCATCAGGTTGACGTCCACCATGGACTTCCAATGCCGATGTTCGAGGTTCTCGATAGTTCCCCACGCTGAAATGCCGGCGATATTCATGACGACATCCATCGAAGAAAATTGAGTGTGAATCTCGGTACCGAATTTCACGACCTCGTCGTAGTCCGAGATATCGAGTGCCTTCGCCATGCTGACCGTGCCGCCGCCGGCGCCGACCATCGCGACCGTCTCTTCCAATCCGACGCTGTTGATATCGGTGAGAAACAATTCGGCGCCGACCTCTGATGCACGCAGCGCAGTTGCACGTCCAATTCCACTACCGGCGCCGGTGATCAGGCATTTCTTGCCGTCGAGCGACCTTACAGACATGGATGAACACTCCCCCGCACTCGTACTGTGGACATGCGGGAAAGTCTACGCACGCACGGTGCGGCCGCCCTGAAACACGCAAGACGACCTGCGGGGCACGGCCGTACTCCGCGCAAACACCGCACAGAGACGACCGCAGCGAGCACTAGAGACGCTGCATCATCTGCTCTTGATAGCCCTTGACCGTACGGTCGAGTTCTTCCGCCGCTACATCGTCCCCACGCTTGCGTGCGTCGTGGGCTCGATCCTGAATTTCACGGATTGCGCGGCGCAATTCATCATCGCTCATCGTGTGTTTCATGTCACAATTCTGCACCCACTCGGAGGGTTTAGCTAGCACAGATCGCAATCCGGCAAACCGTTCAAGGTTCAACCCCGAGGTGATCCGCATGACATCGCAACCAGCCACCCTGATCGCGACCCCAAACCTTCAAACATCGCTTGAACTGCAGTTTTTCAATCGAAATAGTTGTGAAAAACCAGGCTAACGCATAGCTAATATCGCCAAAACGGGTAAAAGGTTTGATATTGGGCAGATTGGCCAAGTACTGGAAGGTTCGAATAGCGCAGTCGTAGCTGCACATTTCCGTGTGGCGGAAACTCAATGTGCGCTGAGACATAGCTGAGCACTCATTGGCCGGACGAATCGAATCTCGGACACATTTGACAACTAGTCCACTAAACAGACTACGGTGAGCTACCGATCGGTTATCCGCGTGATACCGTAGGATTCACTGAACGGACAATTGCTAGCTAGAGAGGATTACGGGGCGGTTCACAATGGCTGACTTTGCAGAACGATTGAACAAACTGTTCGACAGTGTTCATCCTCCGGGGCGCAAACCCCATACCAACGCCGAGGTTGCGGCAGCGCTCATCGAAGACGGCCATCAGATCTCCAAGCCGTACATCTCGCAGCTCCGCTCGGGACAGCGCACCAACCCCTCAGACGAGACAGTCGCAGCCTTCGCCCGGTTCTTCAAGGTGAAGCCCGACTACTTCTTCAACGACATCTACGCAGCCAAGATCGATCACGATCTCGAACTGCTCTCACAGCTCCAAGGCTACGGGCTTCGCCGCCTCTCGAGCCGTGCATTCGACCTCTCGGAAGAATCGCAGAATCTACTCACCACGATGGCTGAAAAGCTCCGCGCGAGTGAAGGTTTGCCAGAGGTTCCGCCTGACGCGTCACGCTGATGTGAACGTGCTGAAGCACTGACTCGATCTCGAGCACTGCAATGACATGGAGTAGGTCGACTACGAACGTCGACCTACTTTTGTCGTTTCATCGAGTTCTTTCGCCAACAACAACACCCATCGGCGCGCCGACATCTTCTCAGGAGGCGCAATCCACCTGGTGTCCAACACATCCGAGGCCAAGGGATCGGCGATCCACCCCGCCAAAATCCCCGCGTGTGCAGTGACGGCCCGCGGCGGTTCCTGACCACCGACGTCGAACATCCCGGCGCCGGACTGGATGTACATCGCATCCATGATCTGCGCGATCATGTCCGATGCCCGCAGCACAGACGTACTCCCGGCGCTGTCCGCGTCGACTACCTCGGGGAATCGCTTGACGAGAAGCGCGTGCATCCGCCGCAGCCGGTACAGATCTCGTCGCGCACGTAGCCAGGTCTCGAGAAGCACCCACGTGATGCCCAGCGCAATCAGAACACTCGAGGCAGCGATGAACCACACCCCTGCGCCCGTCCAGATATCCGATTCGAGTGCGCCGGTGCCACCGATCGATTCGACAAGCATCACGACGACTACGACGAGCAGGATCGACGAACCGGTCACGATCAACGCGATTCCGCGCCCCAACGGCGCCCACGCAACGTGCCGTAGCCCCGTCGAAATGACAAGGGACAGAGCGACGATGATAAAGATCAGAGCCGGCGCCGGGTAGCCGAAGAGAACCGCGATCGCCACCAGGAGCCCCACCGAGTACAGCACGGTGGCGAGGCCGCGCATAGCCGGACGTGACATCACCGGCCACGCAGACACGGCGCCGACTGCACTGGCCGCAGACAACGCTGTCCACAAGACGATGACGATCATCGCGGCGGCATGCTGGTCCGGCGCAATGCGATCGACGATGTCCCATACCGCCGGCACCATGACCGTCGACGACAATGCGACCGAGAAGCCTGCAAAGACCATCGACATTCGCAACGGCGTCGCGGTGCGCGCGACAACTCGACCCAGTCTCGCGCCGGCTGCAACCCAGACGAGAAGGGCCACAGCCCAAAAGATCATCCGATCGCCTCGTCGTACCGCAACACCGACAGCGGTGTCCCACGGCCACTCATCGTTCGCAGACGCATGATCAACATCGACGCGAACGTCTCGGCTTCCCACTCCGCGATGTCGTCCATCGGCACGGGTTCGTTGCGCCGCAGAGAACGTTGACTCAACATGTAGGCGATCAAATCGTCACTGACCTCGAGCGTCGCCTCGGCGATCTCGGCACCCTCGTGGCGAAACACTATGTGCCCCAACTCATGTGCCAGAGTCCGCTCGACATTGGGTAGTCCGGGAGCCAAAACGATGACGTCGTGGTCGTCGTAGGCCCGGCGCTGACCGCACACTCCGGTGGCGAGAGGGGTTTCCAGATCGATCTCGATCGGGCGCCCACGCTCGCGGGCGACTGTCTGCACCACCGTCAGCAGTGACACTGCCTCCGACGACGCTGCTGCGTCGCATACGGCATCCACCGCGGCCAGAACGCGGCGATGTGAACGTCTGTCCGGCACGACTCACGCACCTCCCTGTGATCCGGGTGCCAGGAATTCGGCACGCGCGGCAGCCAATCGCGCCTTCTGCAGCGATGCTCCGCGGAAAGTCAGTGCTCCCGCACCGGCCGCTACCACTGCCATTCCGCCTACACCGCCGGCGACGGCGGCGGCGTTGAGAATCGGCGGAAGCCCTTGAGTGAACGCCGTCGGAAATGCCTGCGGGTTGTCAGTCGGAGCCGCGACGTTCGGAACGTTCGACGGTACCTGCGGAGCTACGGGTGCGGGTGCGGCCAGAACCTCGGGTGCGGAAGGGGCTGCGACTGCGCCCGGCGCAGCGTTTGCCGGTCCACCGGCAGAGGGTGCAGGCGCTCCGCCGCCCGCTGACGGTCCCTGCGGATCAGACGGTCCAGCCGGCGGAGCCGCTACCGCGGACGACTGCTCGGAACTCGGCTGCGATTCGGAAGGAGACTGTGTCTCGGAGGGTGCTTGGCTCGAAGGACTCTCGGTCTGCGAAGTTGCGTTGGTCGCGGGGGAAGCGCTGCTGCTCGGACGTTGCGACGCCGAAGGGTTGGTCGTGGGCTCAGTCGTGGTCGTGGGC
>NZ_LVCT01000031.1:0-8821 GCF_001647205.1 Rhodococcus sp. EPR-134 | reverse complement strand
GTCGTCGTGGTCGGCTCAGTCGTCGTGGTCGGCTCAGTCGTCGTGGTCGGCTCAGTCGTCGTGGTCGGTGTCGGAATTACGGTCGTGCCGCAGTTGTGACGGTGACAATGCCAGCCATAGTTGCCGTTGCCGTTGTTGCCGCCACCGTTGCCGTTGTGACCGCCACCGTTGCCGTTGTTATTGCCGCCGTTGCCGTTGTGACCGCCACCGTTGCCGTTGTTATTGCCGCCGTTGTTGCCGTAATTGCCGTTTCCATTGCCGTTGTTGCCACCACCGCTGTTGCCGCCAGGTTGGGCGGCGACGATGGCGGGGAAGACCGATACGGCAAGGACGCCGATACCCATCAGGCACATCACAGCAACAAGCATCATCGCTAGCCGTCGTGGCTGGCTCATCGACATTCCTCCCCGACACATACGTCCGACCTGCGGAAAACTGCGGCAGACTCACCGTGCCTATCGCACCGGACACACCCTCGTTACATTTCCGGCAAACATGTATCCGCCCAAGGATCATCCCTCACTTGGAAGCTCAACGGTCCGGATCAGCGGTCGCAATCGTATGAAACGGCGCACACTCAGATCGAATCTTCGCAATTCGGGCAGGCCCTGAAAATGCAGGAAAGGGTCGTTCAACTTTCGTTGAAAGACCCTTTTCGCTGGTACTTCTTGGTGGAGCTGAGGGGAATCGAACCCCTGACCTCTTCGATGCGAACGAAGCGCGCTACCAACTGCGCCACAGCCCCGTGCCACCGCCTCAGCGGTGCTCGGCAACTCTAACAGGAACGAATACTCCCGTTGGAATCACCCGACACGAACTTTCGGCCCGACAAGATCGGCCCAGAAGATCACTGACCGGACGCGCGACGCATCTCGGTGTGCCTGATCTCTTCTTCGTAGTGATCCAGGTGATCGAACACCGGATCTTCGTCGTCGACCTCGAGGACAACCGCCCCTGGCCGACGCAGTCGCGCCGGAATCAGGCGAAGCTCTTCGTCGGTGTGCGATTCGACTCCGAGTCGCGATCGGTTGAGGCGTTCGGTACGACGGCGGCGAATCTCTTGCTCGATCCGAACCTGCCGACGCAAGTACGCCATGTACCCGCCGAGGCCGCACACGGTCAGCGCAAACAACCACCACACCATCGGCGAGATGATCAATGCGAGAGCGCCCGAGAGAATCGCGACGAACGCAAGTCCCAGCAATGTCCGCTGACGGAATGCATACCGCGCCTCCCGGGCGATGGCATCCGCTTCGGGGTCGAATCCGCCTCGGCCGCGCCGAACCGGAACAAATTCTCCGACCGGTGCACGACCGCCGGCGTAGTCATCTTCTGCGTGAGTGTCCATCTGGTCCTCCGCGTCGTAGCTGCTGCGCACTGGTTCTGGTTGCCAGTTCGGATCGCTTCGATGTCCTGCTGCCGGCCCGCGCTGAACAGGGTTGCTGTCGCCGCGGTGGAGTACTCGAGTCGCGAGTGCCGCGTCACTCGTCTGCCGGATCCTGGGGCGCTTGTTGACAAGCATCGGCACCAGGACGAACAGCCACACGGCCACCAGCCCGATCCACACGAATGAGCTAGGCATGCCGCGGCCTCCTCCCGATCACCTACCAGCACCTATGCCAGCCGTTGACGAGTCAAGGTTAACGGCCGACGCCCTCGCATCGTTGCCGACGCGCCGAACCCCACCATACTCATGTGTCACACGCGTACCGAACTGAACTTCCGGTTCAGTCCCAAAAGTCTCAAGTTCTGGTTGAATCAAAAACCACATTTTCCCGCCCGAAAGTAGGACTACTCAGCGGTAACTGCTGTTTAGCTCGCGTTTCTCACGCTTCTGGCGCCGTCTTCGTCACACCCACGAAGCGCGTCCGGACCGCACCAATCTGTCGACGACGGTGGTGGGTACTTCCTCGATGGTCATTCCGACCAGAAGATGATCACGCCATTGGCCGTCGACATCGAGGTAGCGCTTGAGAAGACCTTCCTCCCGGAACCCAACGTTTCGTAGGACTGCGCGACTCGACGCGTTCTCCGGCCGAACAGTGGCCTCCACTCGATGCAGACCGACCTTCGAGAATGCGTGATCGAGTGTGAGTGCAACGGCAGCTGTGGCTACGCCCCCACCGGTCACGTGCGAGGCGACCCAATAGCCCACCCAGGCGGACCGCAGAGCGCCGCGCACCACATTTCCGATGGTGACCTGCCCGCAGTACTTCCCGTCGAGTTCGATCACCAGGGGAAGGATCCTGCCCTTGCGCGCTTCGGAGCGAAGGTTTCCGCACAGGGACGGCCAGACGGTGATGTGGTGGCGAGCATCCCAGGGCGATTCTCCGGTGGGCTCCCACGGCTCGAGGTGCTCGCGATCGCGAATGCGGAGACGACTCCACACAGCAGCGTCACGGAGCTTCACGGGGCGGACGGTCACCACTCCCGCGGGCACTCGCAGCGGGCCGAGATCTTCCGGCCATCCTGGATGGACTGACATCACACCCCACTCGGGTCGGCGTTACCCACGTTGGGCGAGAAAAGCTACGTCGACTTCTTCACCGATGTGCACTTCGGTGACGTCTCGATCGACCAGAACCAAGCAATTGGCTTCCGCCAAGGTCGCGAGGAGATGTGAGGACGCACCGGGCGCACCCCCGAGGGCCTGCACCAGGTACTCCCCTGTCGCTTCGTCACGCATCAGCTGACCACGCAGAAAACCCTTGCGATCGGCAATCGACGTGATCGTTCCCACTGTCCGCGCCTTCACTACTCGCCGCATCGGCTGGCGGCGTCCGAGCGCGATTCTGATCAGCGGGCGAACCATGACTTCGAATACCACCAGTGCGCTGACCGGGTTGGACGGTAGGAGAAAGGTCGGAACCTCGTCCCTTCCCAGCTTTCCGAAGCCTTGCACCGATCCCGGATGCATGGCAACGCGCTCCACCTCGAGTGTCCCCAGGTCGGCAAGCGCCTCACGAACCTCGTCGGACGCTCCGCCGCCCACGGCACCGGCGATGACAACGATTTCCGAGCGAATCAGCTGTCCCTCGACTACTTCGCGAAGACGACGAGAGTCGTTGCCTGCGATTCCCACACGGTTGACGTCGGCGCCGGCATCGCGCGCTGCGGCGGCGAGGGCATACGAATTGACGTCGTAGACCTGACCAGGCCCCGGCGTGCGATCCACGTCGACGAGTTCTCCACCGACGCTGATGACGGAGAGGCGCGGACGGGGATGGACGAGTACTTTGTCGCGGCCGACCGCGGCGAGCAACCCGACCTGTGCGGCTCCGATGATGGTGCCTGCCCGAACGGCCACGTCGCCCGGCTGGACGTCGTCGCCTGCACGGCGAACGTAATCGCCCGAACGCACCGGCTCGAAGATCCGAACGCGAGCGCGCCCACCGTCGGTGTTCTCGAGGGGAAGAACTGCGTCGGCCAGCGTGGGCAAAGGCGCGCCGGTGTCGACTCGGACGGCCTGGCGAGGTTGCAAGCGGATCGGTTGGCGTGAGCCCGCCGTCACCTCACCGACCACCGGCAAGCTGAGGTCGGTAGGCTCGCCGTCCTCGCCTCGGAGGTCGGCTCCGGCGCCGGCGACATCGACACTGCGAACCGCGTAACCGTCGATGGCAGCTTGATCGAATCCCGGCAATGGGCGTTCGGTCACCACTTCCTCGGCACACAGCAGTCCCTGCGCCTCCGAGATGGCGACCCGAACCGGACGGGGTGCCACTGCAGCAGCGGTAACCCTGGTCTGCTGCTCCTCAACCGACCGCATCTGGTCCGCGTCCTCCTGTGTCTGGAAATTCGGTGATATCCGTCAGCTCATGATGCCTTGCCGCCGAAAAGGGACAAGCACATTGATACTGCGTTATCGGGCGATCAACCACCGTGGCGACACGCTCAGCGGTCGAGCCGATCCGCGAGCCACTTACGCAAGGACGGGCCGTAATCGTCACTGTCGAGCGCCAGGTCCACCGAAGCGCGGAGGTACCCGCCGGGGTTGCCCAGGTCATGACGCGTTCCGCGGTGCACCACCACGTGAACCGGATGGCCCTCGGAAATCAGGAGAGCGATGGCGTCGGTGAGTTGCAACTCACCGCCGGCTCCCGGCTCGATGCGACGAAGTGCGTCGAAGATCGCACGATCGAGCAGATAGCGACCTGCAGCGGCAAAGGTCGACGGCGCGTCTTCCACAGCCGGCTTCTCGACCATGCCGACGACCTTGAGGACGTCGGGATTGACCGCGTCGGGAACGATCTCGACGTCGAAGACGCCGTAAGCGCTGACTGCGTCTTTCGGGACGTCGATTGCACAGAGAACGGATCCGCCGCGCTTGGCCCGAACTCGCGCCATGATCTCCAGGACGCCACGCGGTAGTACGAGATCATCGGGCAGAAGGACCGCGATGGCATCTTCGTCGTCGTCGAGAACCGACTCGACGCAACCGACTGCATGCCCGAGGCCGAGGGGCTGCTCCTGAATCACGGAGTCGACTTCGAGCAAACCCGGCGCTTTGCGCACCTTCGCCAGGGCAGCGAGTTTTCCGCTTGCTTCCAGCTTGCTTTCGAGCACGAGATCCTCGACGAAGTGGGCAACCACGCCGTCTTTGCCCGGGGACGTCACGATGACGAGCCGCTCGGCTCCCGAGTCCGCAGCTTCACCTGCCACCAGTTCGATACCCGGTGTGTCCACGACCGGCAGTAATTCTTTCGGAACCGTCTTGGTGGCAGGCAGGAAACGCGTACCAAGTCCGGCTGCGGGAACCACGGCCGTACGGAAGGCCCTCGTGCTGCTAGCGACAACGTCTGTCATGCCAACACCTTAGCCGCCGCTTGTTACCGCTCGGTCAGCACGACGAATATCGTTGCGGGGTGACACCTCAGACAAAAGCACAATGGCGACAAATCACACTCGCAGCACGTGATGCAGTCTCCGAGCACACTCGAAACACGGAAACTGCGGCGTTGATCACGCACATACGTTCAGTGATTGTCGACGGCTCGGTCGTCTGTGCGTACGTCCCCACCCGCACCGAACCAGGATCCACCGATTTGCTCGACGCCGTTGCCGAGATCGCTCAGCGTGTACTACTTCCGATCACCGGGGAGCCGGGACCGTTGTCCTGGGTCGAGTACAGCGGCGCGGACGGTTTGCGCCCCGCGAAGTACGGCATTCGGGAGCCTGTCGGACCCGTCTTGCCACCGGAAGCCCTGTCCGACGTGGAATGCATGCTTGTCCCTGCTCTCGCGGTGGATCTTCGCGGAACACGCCTCGGCCGTGGCGCAGGCTTCTACGACCGGACGCTCGGGTCGGTCGGACCACAGACTCGGCTCGTGGCAATTGTCAGAGACTCCGAACTCGTCGAGGCCTTGCCTGCCGACGACCACGACATTCCCATGGGCTGGGCATTGACGCCGCGCGGCGGCCTCACGCAACTCAAAGGCGATTGATCTGCGGGAATAGATCCCTGATTAGCGCTGTTGGCACTGTCACTTGTAGAGTGCTAAAGGCTGCGGTGTAAATACGCGGCTGCTCGAACATCACAGTGCGGAGGAAGCCCGGTGCCCACCTACTCATACGCATGTACGGAATGTGACAACCGTTTCGACATCGTCCAGTCCTTCAGCGAAGATTCGCTGACGGTCTGCCCAGCTTGCTCAGGCAAGCTCCGCAAGCTGTTCAACTCTGTTGGCATCGTGTTCAAGGGCAGCGGCTTCTACCGCACCGACAGCCGCGGCGGCTCCGGGACTGCGAGCGAGCCGGCCAAGAGCGATTCGGCACCCGCTGCGAAGTCCGAGTCCAAGTCGGACTCCTCTTCGACATCGAGTTCGTCGACCAGCACGCCGGCGCCCGCAAAGGCTGCCGCAAGCTGATTTCCACAACCTCCGGGTTGTCCACAGGTTCACATTGTCAGGGCCGGAAGCACCGCTTCCGGCCCTAACGTGCATGAATGCCGTCAGTACGTTCTCGTTCGCCGAGGCGCTCCCATCCATTGCGCGCCCAGCTCGATCTCACGCCGAACACCTTCGATCGCGTCGTCGAACTGACACGCGGCACACGGTTTCGCTCAGCGACCGTCCGCAAGATCGCAGTGGTCGTCCTGGCCACACTCGGCGTTGTTCTCTTCTTTCGAGGCGATCCCGCGACTGACACCGTCGCCGTAGTTGTCTCGAGCCGCGATCTCATTCCGGGGCAGGTGATTGCGGATTCGGACGTCGAGGTCCGCGAGATCGACTCGAAACAACTTCCCGAAGGAGTTGTCTCCGACACCGACCTGGTAGTCGGGAGAACCGTTGCCGGCCCGATTCGCTCCGGAGAAACCGTCACCGACGTGCGCGTTCTCAGCCCACGGCTGGCCGGGTTGTCGGTAGGAACCGACGACGCCCGCATCGTCCCCGTCCGATTGGCCGATGCGGCCGTCGCGGACATGTTGCGCAGCGGGGACGTCGTCGACGTCCTGACCGTCGGCCCTGACACATCCCGCCCAGACACACCCCCCCCCGACACACCCAACGAATCAGTTGCAGACAAGGCCCCACAAATTCTTGCGGCAGGAGCGGTAGTCGCGTTGGTCACCACGTCGGAAAGTACACGTAACCAGCAGGAACAGGTGATTTTGCTGGCCCTGCCGACACCAGCAGCCAACGTCGTAGCCGCGGCATCTCTGTCCAATGCGATCACCGTGACATTTCGCTGACCGCACAAAGCGTCCGAAGCTCCTCTAGGATTTTTCCAGTCGGTTCGGTATCAACGGACCATCTGGCACTTGCCATCGGAGACTCGAGGGGACACCGACATGCTCAAGGGATTCAAGGACTTCCTGCTTCGCGGAAACGTGCTCGACCTGGCCGTCGCAGTGGTCATCGGCGCGGCCTTCACCGCCATCGTGACTGCCTTCACCAGCAATATCATCAACCCACTTGTCGCTTCGATTGGCGGAGCCAACGAATACGGGTGGGGCATTCAGCTGACGGGTGACTCCGCTGAGACGTTCCTGAACTTCGGTGCGGTCGTCACCGCGATCATCAACTTCATCATCATCGCAGCGGTCGTCTACTTCGTGCTGATCGTCCCTGCGAATGCAGCGAAGAAGAAGTTCGTCTCCGAGCCCGAGGACAAGGAAGCCAGCGAAACCGATCTGCTCATTCAGATCCGCGACATCCTCTCGGCCAATGCCGGTGGCGCCGACACGGGAGCGCACGCCAAGACTCTCGAATAGGCAGTGCCCACAGATCAAATCAGGCCCTCGGACAATTGTCCGGGGGCCTGATTTACTTCTCAACCGCCGTGGTGCGGGGGCCGCTGACTGCGCAGCCAGTCGTCGTCCGAGGACCGCGAGGATCCTTCGGGACCCCGCTCGTCCGACGTCGTCTCGGGAAAGACGTCCCCGAATATACGCGCCAGGCGCTTCTTGTCGACTGACGGCTTCTTCGGGGTATCTGGTTGCTCCGACAAGCTGTCTCAGCCCTCGAGGCTGGACAGCTCGGCGATCACGTGACTCGCCAAAGCCGTCAGGGTTGCCATGCCGTCGCGAATTGCCGGCCTGGTCGACGCCAGATTGGCGACCACGGTGCTTCCCGAAACCCCGACGAGGCCGCGGGACAAGCCTGCTTCGAGCGATCCGGCCGAAAGACCGGAAGCACGAAGTGCTTCGGCAATTCCCGGGATCTCGCGATCGAGAACCTCAGCGGTCACGTCAGGAGTGACGTCACGCGGGGATACCCCGGTACCGCCGACCGAGATGACGAGGTCGACGCCACCGATGACTGCGGTGTTGAGAGCGTTGCGGATCTCCACTTCGTCGGCGGCGACGGCGACCGTCGCATCGACGAGAAAACCCGCTTCGTTCAGCAGTTCCGTGACCAGTGGACCGATGGAGTCGGTGTTGTCGCCGTGGGCTGTGCGATCGTCGACGATGACGACCAGAGCGCGGCCGGCCGATGTGGCTTCGAGTTCCATGACTCCTACCGTAGTGTCCGATCCCGACGCCGTTGCGATCTGGCCGAAGATCGGGTCGATCGTCTGCTGATCGCCGAACATCATCGGCCGCCCTGCGCTGCCGCGGTTCCCAACGTGACGTCGACGGTCTTGGTCTGCCCGCCGTCGCTGTACGTGATCGAGACCTTGTCGCCGGGAGCATGTGAACGCACTGCCGCGATCAGCGAATCACCATCTGCGACAACACGATCGTCGACCTTGGTGATGACTGCACCCTTCGGGATACCGGCCTTGGCTGCCGGCCCGTCAGCAGTGACATCCATGACGGTTGCGCCGTCGGCGTTGTCCTGCGACGGCACGGTCACGCCGATCATGGCCTGAGTCGCCTTGCCGGTCTTGATCAGTTCGTCGGCGACGCGGCGTGCCTGATCGATCGGGATGGCGAAACCGAGGCCGATCGAACCGCCTTGGGTACCCGACGACGCTCCGAGCGAGGCGATCGCCGTGTTGATGCCGATCAGCTGGCCGTCCATGTTGACGAGGGCGCCACCGGAGTTGCCGGGGTTGATCGCTGCGTCGGTCTGCAGAGCGTCGATGACAGTGTTCTGATTGCCGGACTCGCCGCTCGTGGACACCGGGCGATCGAGTGCGGAGATGATGCCTTCGGTGACCGTGCCGGCCAGGCCGAGTGGGGACCCGACGGCAACCACCTGCTGTCCGACCTGGACGTCGCCGGAGTTGCCGAGATCGATGGGGGTGAGGTCGTTTCGACCGTCGACCTTGATGACGGCGATGTCGGAGACGGGATCGGCACCGACCAGAGTGGCCGAGGCCTTGGTTCCGTCGGAGAACGCAACGCGAAGTTGCGCTCCCTGTGCGCCGGCAACGTGGT
>NZ_LVCT01000030.1:0-13007 GCF_001647205.1 Rhodococcus sp. EPR-134 | reverse complement strand
GGCGACCACGGACAATTGTGGAGGCTTGACGTCTATCTCGATGTCGCCCGCACTCACACTCGACAGCTCGCGTAAGAACGGCTCGACCTCGAAACGGCGGCGTTTCAACGGCATTGCGCCACCCTCGAGTTTCGAGAGATCGAGAAGGTCGGCTACCAGCGCGCCCAGTCGTTCCGTTTGCCGCAGCGCCGATTTCATCATCGCCGGATCCGGTTCTTCGACACCGTCGACGACGTTCTCGAGCATGGCTTGCAAAGCGGTGATGGGCGTGCGCAGTTCGTGGGAGACGTTGCCGATCAACTCGCGGCGGTACCGGTCGTCGGCCCCGAGGTCCTCGGCCATCCGATTGAACGCATGGGCGAGTTCGCCTACTTCGTCTCTGGAAGTCGCTCGTACTCGCCGCGAATAGTCGCCGCGCGCCATCGCCTTCGCCGCGGCCGTCATCTCGCGAAGCGGTGACGTCATCCCGTGTGCGAGCACCTGAGTAACGCCTAGAGCGACAACCAACGCCGTCAGTAGAGCAAAACGAAACGGTTGTTGCGACGTCAGCCAGAAACCACCCGCGGCGAACACCAGTGCTGCGACAACCAGGAGGCCGACCTTCACCTTGAAGGACCGCATCGGGTCCAGCGGCCGCGGCCACCGTGCAAAAAGACGGTCGACGACGCTCATCGCGGCACGTCCCAGGCGTACCCGACCCCGTGAACGGTCCGGATCACGGAAGGTCCGAGCTTGCGTCGCAGCGCCTTGACGTGGCTGTCGACGGTCCGACTGCCCGCTCCCTCACCCCAGCCCCAGATCTCCTCGAGCAGCGACTCCCGCGGGATCGCGGCTCGCGGCCGCTCCGCCAGATAGGCGATGAGATCGAATTCGGTGCGAGTCAGGTGAACTTCTTGCGCATCACGGCGCACTCGACGTTCGGTCAGGTCGATCACGACGTCACCGAACTCGAGGAGGTCGGCCACCGGGCGAGCAGCGTGCTCCGCGCGATCCGCACGCCGAAGCAGAGCCTGCACCCGGGCGACGAGCACACGCATGCTGAACGGCTTGCTCAGATAGTCGTCGGCCCCGACGCCGAGACCGATCAGCATGTCCGTTTCATCGGCGCGAGCGGTCAGCATCAGCACGGGCACCGGGCGCACGGCCTGGATGCGGCGGCAAACTTCGAGGCCGTCGAATCCCGGCATCATCACGTCGAGCACCACTAGGTCGGCATCCATCTGCTCGCAGCGGGTCACAGCGCTGGGGCCGTCGAATGCCAACTCGACGTCGTAGCCCTCGGCACGCAGCCTCGCCGCGATGGACTCGCAGATGCTGACCTCGTCGTCGACCACGAGCACTCTTCGCTGACTCATGGAACTGACTGTATTCGGCCCTCGTGGATGAACCTGGGAGGACTTGTGAAGGTTCTGTGCAGGTTCTAGAACCTGCGGATGTTGTTGATCGGCAGATCCGCCAGGGGCGTCAGTCCGGTCGGAACACCAACTCCGTAGGCGTTGAACACCATTCCGAACCCAGCGTAGATGCCGACGTGCGTCGCACCGGGGTAGAAGGTGATGACGTCGCCGGGGGCGAGGGCCCACCGGGGAACCGGCTGTCCGACGTTGGCCTGCTGTTGGCTGGTCCGTGGCAGATTCACGCCGGCCTGCCGAAACGCCCATTGCACCAGCCCGGAGCAGTCCCACGAGTTCGGCCCGACGCCGCCCCACTGGTAGGGCTTTCCGGTCTGAGTGCTCGCCGCTGCCAGCGCGATCAGCCCTGCCGGACTCGGAATCGGAAGGGCGGCTGATCCGCTGCTGATGCTGCCCGTGCTTCCCAAGCTTCCGGAACTCCCGCTACTGCCACCGCTACCGAGGCTTCCCGGGTCGGCTGAGGCAGGGGCAGCGGAGAGCAACAGGACACTTCCGGTCAGCAAAGCCGCGACCGTTCCCGTTCGGAGTGTCGACTTCTTCATGCATCCGTCCTTCGTGGGAGTCGTTTCGGCGCGCGGCAGCGCACCTCGATAGCCGTGAACTGGTAAGACACGTGAAAACAAACACTTCGTTCGGATGTTAACGGCGTGGACGTGGTGTTCGGACAGGAATGATTGATCCGATTTGTCGGTTTTGAACAAACGGGCCTTACGTCCCGGGCTGGCAGAAGATCAGGGAATGATGGGGGATTTCCTGGATCCCGCGGCACGACAAGGTCCATAGATTCGACTCATGCGCCCATACCTGCTCGTCGCCGCGGTCATCATCGGAGCCATCACGGCACTCGTCGGTTGCTCGACGCTCCAGCGCGCAGTGGAGATTCAATCGGATCTCGACGGACTCACCAGGTCGGGTGTCGTCGGGTCGATCGCAACACTCGACGACGGCACCACGACGGCTGTCATGACCAGCGGCGTACCCAATCGGACCAACGGCGATTCGATCGGCAAGAATGATCGGGTCCGGATCGGAAGTGTGACAAAGACATTCACCGCTTCACTCGTCCTGCAGTTGGTGGCCGAGGGCAAGGTCGACCTCGACGCACCGATCGAGCAGTATCTCCCGGGCCTACTGCACAGCAGTGACATGGACGGCAGTGGCATCGACGGTAGCGCGATCACCGTGCGGCAACTGCTGCAACATCGCAGCGGCCTTCCCGAGTTCGCCGGAGAACCCGGCGCCGACGAATGGATTGCAGCAAACGAGAACCGAACGCTGACGCCGTCCACCGCGGTCGCCATCGCCCTCGGCAAACCGGCGCAATTCGTCCCCGGAACGTCGTTCGTCTACACCAACACCAACTACATCGTTCTCGGAATGCTCGTCGAATCCGTGAGTGGCCGCAGCTACGCCGATGAACTCCGGTCTCGGATACTCGATCCGCTGGACTTGGAAGACACGTACCTCCCGCCGGCCGGTGAGCTCGACATCAGGGGCGATCACCTGACGGGCTATCAGGATCTCGACGGTGGCCTGACCGACGTTTCCCGCACGGAACCGTCGATCCCCTGGTCTGCCGGAGCGATGGTCTCGACGGGCACAGACCTGAACACCTTCTGGCGTGCACTACTCGACGGGCAGGTGGTGCCGGCCGAGCAGCTTGCCGAGATGACCACCCCTCAGGTCGCCGCCACCGAAGCCGAGGGACTCGGGTACGGGATGGGCGTCGGCGCCACCGAACTTCCCTGCGGCGTCACCTATACCGGCCACAGTGGCGGGATCTACGGGTACTACACACTGTCCGGCGCGACGCCGGATCGTGCGTTCACCGTGACGCTGACGTCGACGCCGAAGGACCAGCCGGACACCGTCGCGATACTCTCTCACGCGCTCTGCCCCTGACGCTGTTACCAGTACTGATGACGCTGCCCGTCGGTATCCGCGACGAAGATGACCGCGTCGGCGCCGTCCAACTCCGAAGGTTTCAGCGGCAGGTGGCCGGGCAGGATCGCCTCTCCCGCGGTGACGGACGGGTCAAGTGCTGCGCGAAGTGCGGGCGCCGGAAACAGGGCACGCCGACTGGTCGCATCGGCCAACGCTCCCTGCAGAGTGCCCGGATCACTGTCGGGGTTGGCGTCGGTTGCCACGAATACGTAGCGCTCCCCGAGGACAAGTCCGACAAGTGAGCCGGCGCTCCCCCAGCTGACCACGTCGCCGTTGACGGGCATGTCGGACGGCACTCGCAGGAGATGGGCATTGTGTGCGAAGAGCAGGATCGGCCCGCGTCGCTGCTCCTGGGCGACGACCGCCAACAGGTTCTCGGCCATCATCTCGGCACGCAGACTGAGCAGAGTGCCGATGCGATCAGGAGCGGAACTCGCCATCGCGGAGTGATAGCGCAAGAGCCCCAGAGCGGTGCGTGAATGTGCAAGGGCCAGGTCGTACCCGGCCGGGTCGGCGGGCCGCAGCACAGGTGCGGCGCGCCGCAGGACGCTGGCGAGGTCGTCCGCAATGATGCGCAGAGCGCGAGCATGATCGGAATTGCCGACGGACGCAGCCGGTTCGAACATCGCCGCCGGGTTGGTCCAGTCGGTGTCCTGCCCGAGCAGAAGGTCGATGCCGTCGAACGAGTGCGGCCGCATCGCAGCGGGCAGGAAGTCACCTGCTGCAGACAGCGCGCCACGTGGGCTCGGTGCACCGGAATACTCCACCGGAGCGTCGAAGCCGTAGAAGCGAACTCGGTCGGCCGGAGCGCGGCCGTGGTTGTACTCGCGTAGCCATTCGACGAGTTCGCGGTTACCCGGTACCGCACCGAATCCGTGGCTGAAGCCTGTGGCGAGCACCTTCTCGATGTCCGCCTCTCCCCCGTTCACGTAGTCGTTCACGAGCAAAGCCACAAAGACATCTGTTTCGAGCACGATCGACCGATATCCTCGTTCGACCAGTTGGCCGAGAAGTTCGTTGCGCAGCAACGGAAATACCTTGACTCCGTGGGTCGGTTCGCCGAGGGCGAGCAGAGTCGGCACCTCGGTTAGCGTGGCGAGCAGTTCGTCGACCGCACGACCAAGACTTGCCGCGTCTTCGAGTTGGCGGCCGAACTCACTCAGCGCTGGGGCAGTGGACATGATCATCCCTTTCGAAGGTGGACTGCCTTCGACAGTATCGTTGAAGATTCGAGTGAAACTTTCACTGGCAATTACCTGGGGTATACCGTGAAAAGCCTCAATCGGAGGTGATCAGTGCGGCCCATAGACCTTGCCCGTGAACACGGGTTGTCCGCACAGGCGATCCGCAACTACGACGATGCCGGCATCCTCCCTCCGAGCGAGCGCAGCACTTACGGCTACCGGCGATACACCCCAGTGCACGCGCAAGCCCTGCGCACTTTCCTCGCATTGCGCGGCGGTCACGGGCACCAGCGGGCCACGGAAATCATGCGGGCGACCAACCAGGGCGACACCGAGTCCGCCTACCGCCTGATCGACAGTGCGCACGTGACGCTGCTCGCCGAGCGAAAAACTCGCACCGAGGTAGCCACAGCGCTGGGGACTCTGTCCACCATGGCACCGGCACTGGTGCACGGTCCAGCGCTGACGGTGGGTGAGCTGGCGCGCCGTCTCGGCGTTCACCCGGCGACACTGCGCACATGGGAATAGCACGGCATCCTGCGCCCCGAGCGCGAACAGGCAACGGGTTATCGCGAATACGGTTCGGAGTGTGTGCGCGACGCCGAGATCGCACGGCAGCTGCGGCGCGGTGGCTATCGGC
Organism: Rhodococcus sp. EPR-134; assembly: GCF_001647205.1. Taxonomy (NCBI): domain Bacteria; kingdom Bacillati; phylum Actinomycetota; class Actinomycetes; order Mycobacteriales; family Nocardiaceae; genus Rhodococcus; species Rhodococcus sp. EPR-134. The sequence continues at coordinate 7,827 of NZ_LVCT01000030.1, read as the reverse complement.
TGTCGCAAGTCGCTCAGTTTCTCGATTCGCTGCGCGAGGCCGGCGGAGCAGACGCATTGTCAGCGTTCCTCGAATCCTGGCAAGACCGGCTGGCCACACGCAGTCGCAACCTTCTCGCCGGCGCAGCTCAGCTCGATGCCTATCTCACGATGCTGGATCAGACCTCGCCTGGTTGCCGATCAGCAAACGGTTGAGGCGTCAGTTCACAAGCCGCGCAAGGCTCCTCACCATCTCACCGACGGTGTCGGTCGACGGCCACGGGAATTCCGGAAGATCGGCCCGCAACATCACCTGTCCGTGCAGCGAAGTCCAGATCGATACCGCATCGACAAAAGTGTCTGTGCTGGCCGACCTCCCAGCGGCGACGCACGCGTCGAGGTTGGTCACCAGCGTGTTGAAGGCGGCCAGTCCTCGCGTATCCGATTGTGGTGACTGACCTTTCGGCCTGGACCACCCGAACAAGACCCGATACCGAGCGGGCTCGGAAATGCCGAACTCGACGTATGCCGAGCACCCGGCATACAGACCCTCGACCGGGTCGGGGTGTGCGGAAACGGCGTCGGCCACGGCGAGATGCAACTGCTCCAGCGATTCGGAGACCACCGCTTCGACAATGGCATCGCGATCGGAAAAGTGTCCGTAGATAGATGGTGCGGATATCCCGACTTCGCGAGCGACCGATCGGAGCGTCACCGCCTGATCCGATCCGGTGCGGGCGATGAGCGTCGCCGCTGCGGCGACGATCTCTCCGCGGAGCCGTGCGCCGCTTCCTCTCGGATTTCGGGCGCGAGTACTCCGAGAACCACTCGTCCCAGTTTCATCGGCATCTTCGGAAACATCACTCACCCGACAAACTTTACACATGTAAGGCGAAGGGGTACGTTCTCATCACTAAACATTCGTAAGGTTACATTCGTAAGGACATGATGAATTCCCTCGAACCCACTGACCGGCGACGATGGGCAGCACTGGGCGCCCTCTGCACATCCCTCGTCGTAGTCACGATCGACAACACCATCCTCAACACCGCTATCCCGACCCTTGCCCGCGAACTGCGGGCGACCCCCGTCGACCTGCAATGGATCACCAACGCATACACATTGGCGTTCGCCGCCTTGCTCATCACGGCAGGTGGACTCGGCGCGAGATTCGGTCACCGTCGGATACTTCTGACCGGCCTCACCTTGTTCGCTCTCGGGTCAGCCTTCGCTGCCCTCTCTCACACGTCGTTGCAGCTGATCGGCTGGAGAACAGTGATGGGGGCAGCCGCCGCACTGGTCATGCCGGCGACGCTGTCACTTGTCGTCTCGATGTTCGCCCCGCACGAGAGAGGCCGGGCGATAGGAATCTGGTCTGCAACCGCCGGACTGGGAATCGCGATCGGCCCCGTAGCCGGTGGCGTACTACTCGAACATTTCAGTTGGGGAAGCGTCTTCTGGATAAACGTCCCACTGGTCGCCGGTGTGATCGCCGCGACGGTTTCTCTTGTGCCCCCGGCAAGAGGAATCACGAAGGGTTCGTTCGACATCCCCGGGCTCCTGTTATCCGCCGGCGGACTGGCTTTGATCGTGGATGCCCTCACCCAGGCAAGCCTTCGCGGATGGTCGTCGCCCATCACGGTGCTGGAGATCGTCAGCGCAACAGCACTTCTCGCCGGGTTCGTCTGGTGGGAGCTGCGGGCCCCGGCGCCGATGACAGACGTGCGCATCTTCACCAGCCGAGTGTTCAGCATCTCCAATGCCATCTTGGCCGCAACGTTCTTCGCCTTGTTCGGTGTTCTCTTCACCTACACGCAATACCTCCAATTCGTTCGCGGTTACGGTCCATTGGTTGCCGGCGTCGGTGCAGTTCCGTTTGCACTGGTGATGGCGGCTGTCGCCTCCAGCAGCGATCGTGTGGTTGGCCGACTCGGGGTGCGCAGCTCGATCGCGGGCGGCCTCGCGGTCATGTCCGTGGGACTGTTGGTCTTGTCGATCGCCGCGGGTAGGTACGCACCGTTCGGGGTCCTGGCTGCGATCATGGCACTGGTTGGCGCCGGGATGGGGCTGGTCATGGCTCCGGCAACAACTGCGTCGATGTCGTCGGTTGCGCCCCAGCAGGCTGCGATGGCAAGTTCGATCAACAGTGTCGTAAGGGAATTGGGTGGAGTTCTGGGCGTCGCCGTCGTCGGGACAGTCGTAGCAACGGTTTTCCGGTCCCGCTTCGAACCCGGAGTCGGCACTTCCACAGTCGATCTGGCGCAGATCCACGCCGACGCTCCCCCGGTGAGCATTGTGGCGGAAGCAGCGAATCAGGCTTACACTTCGGCGATGTGCATGGGAATCCAGATCTGTGCCGCAGCAGCGTTCCTCGGCGCGTTGGCCGTTATTGCCTTGTTTCCCGCACCACGTCGCCCGGCTTCTTGTCCTCCCGCAGACCCCGCCAACTCGGATGGCGAAGGCGTCCGGTCCCCGTCCAATCCATGAACCGCGCCTCACCGACGAGTTCCGGCCTCACCCACACCGCACCCTTGCGGTCATCTGCTGGAAGTTCCTCCCCGAACGGACTTTCCTTCTGACGCAGCGGTTCCAGTGTCGCAAGTAAAGACTCCAAGTCGCGATCACTGAAGCCGGTACCGACGCGCCCCACGTAGGTCAATCCATCCTCACCCGGAATTCCCATGAGCAGCGCCCCGATCCCCTGTGCTCGATTGCCCTGCCCAGTGCGCCACCCTCCGATCACCACCTCTTGAGTGCGCCAGTTCTTCACCTTGATCCAACTCGACCCACGCCGCCCCGGAAGGTAGACCGATGCACGACGTTTGGCGACAATCCCTTCCCATCCGGCATCGGTACTCACCTCCAACGCGTTCTCCGCCGTGCCCTCGATCTGTGGAGGTACCTCGAGCTCACCGACCTTGCCCGCCAACGCATTCAACACGGTGCGCCGGTCCGAGTAGGATTTCCGCAGCAAAGACACTCCGTCGAGGTACAGAAGATCGAAGGCCAGGAACACCGGCTCCCCACCTCGCTGGAGAAGACCGAAATCGGTGACCCCCGCGTCGTTGTACGCCACCACTTCACCGTCGAGAACCACGTCATGACCGTCCAGCACCTCGGCCAACCCGGCAAGGGCGGGATAGTCCCCGGTCTTGTCGTTACCCGCGCGACTGCGAAGTGACATTGTGCCCGAATGATATTCGAGAATCACTCGGATCCCGTCCCACTTACCTTCGAAAGCCCACTCCTGCGAGTCGAGACCTTCGAGCGTTCCAGCGGTGGCAAGCATCGGCTCGAGATTCTTGGGAAACTCCGTTCCGAAACTCGCGTTCTGATCCTTCATCAGATGCATCAACCACTGGTCACCCTTCGTCCGGATCAGCGCGAAGCGTCCCTGCACCCGTTTCCCACTGAGGCGCACGATCACCTCGTCTTCACGCCACTTCTCGGTCTCGTACGTCCCGGAATCCCAAATCGTCATCGAACCGCCGCCGTACTCCCCCTTCGGAATCGTGCCCGAGAACGTGGCGTACTCGAGCGGGTGATCCTCGGTGTGCACGGCCAACCGATTCTCTCCGGCACTGGTCGGCACGCCCTTCGGAACAGCCCAGGACACGAGCACACCATCCCGCTCCAGCCGAACGTCGTAATGCAATCGTCTGGCGTGATGTTCCTGAATCACAAAGGTATTGCCCGCTGTCTCCTTGGTCACCGCAGCAGGGATCGGCTCCGGCGTCCGGTCGGCCGACCGCTTGTTGCGATAGTGCGTCAACGTGTCGGCTACAGCCGCCGAGACCGGCGGATCCAGATCGCCCAGCAGATCACCATCGGATTCGACGCGCTCCAGAACCTCGTCGAACAACAGATGTCGTAGTTTCGGATCGTCGAGTTCGTCCCAACTGCGCGGCGCGGCAACATAGGGTTGATCGCGACCGCGCATCGAGTACGGCGCAATGGTTGTCTTGGCTGCGTTGTTCTGACTCCAGTCCACGAAAATCTTGCCTGCCCGCACATTTCGAGCCATCGTCGCGGTGACGAGATCCGGGTGAAGCTTCTCGAGTCCGGTGGCGATCTGCTTGGCGACAGTCGACGCACCGCTGCCGTCCAAGGCTCGATCCAGTGGAACGTAGAGGTGAATTCCCTTGCTACCACTGGTTACCGGATAGGCAGTCCACCCCAGAGTTGCGACCAGATCTCGAATCGACCTCGCCACCTCGGCGCACTCGGTCAATCCGACGCCTTCGCCCGGGTCGAGATCGAATACCAGTCGTGTCGCCGGACCACGCTCGGAACCGTCGAATCGCCATTGGGGAACGTGTAATTCGAGTGCCGCCTGTTGCCCCAGCCACGCCAGGGATGCAACGGAATCGAAGATCGGGTAAGTGACGACGCGATCAGAATGTTGCAGCGACGCACGCGTGAGCCACTGCGGGGCAGACGACGCCAGGTTCTTCTCGAAGAAGGACTGACCGTCCACACCGTTGGGCCAACGCTTACGAGTGCCCGGTCTACCGACGACATGTGGAAGCATGACTGCGGCGATACGGGTGTAGTAGTCGATGACTTCGGCCTTCGTGGTGCCGCTCTCGGGGTAGAGGATCTTGCCCAGATTGGTCACGGACACGGTTGTGCCGTCGAGAGTGATCTGACCCCGATCCGTCGTTGCCATCTCCTCATTGTGCTGGATAGCGCTGCGTCTGGCAGTAGAAATCTGATGGATCGGAAACCTGCCGCTGCGCCAGGCCACGGGCAAGACTGGATTCTCGATGGGAGAGGAGACCACGATGACAGTTCGCAGTTCCGTGGAGCCGTTGGTGGACAACAACTGGCGGATGTTCGCCACCTGTAAAACAGTGGACCCGGCGGTGTTCTATTCGCCGGGTGAAGAGCGCGGACGCAATCGGGCTGCACGGGAGAGTTCCGCGAAGCAGGTGTGCTTCCGCTGCCCGGTCATTCGGGACTGCCTGACCTTTGCACTCGACACCGCTGAACCACACGGAGTATGGGGTGGGACGACACCGTCGGAGCGCCTTGCACTACGACGCTCAGCTGCGTGAACTCCGCTCACACGAGACCCCCGTCACGTCCGTACCGGACAAACAGGCAAGATGGCCTTGTGCCTATGACACGACGCGCTGTTGCCGTGACCGCGATCTTCGCTTGCTCGATCTTGTTGGGCTCGTGTTCGTCGCAGCCGGAGGCACCTGCGGCAGCGGACACCACGACCACGGTTCCCGAGGCATTCACCAAACTGCCCTCGACCACCGCCGTGGACAAGTGCGGACCCCAGAGCGGGACCACCCTCGAAGACGGTGTCTTGACCATCGCCACCGATTCGCCGGCGTACGCGCCGTGGTTCGTCGACAACACTCCGTCCAACGGCAAGGGCTTCGAGGGGGCGGTGGCCCGGGCCGTCGTCGACAAACTCGGGTACAACGCCGATCAGGTTCGCTTCACCACGGTCGCCTTCAACGACGCACTGAAACCAGGCCCCAAGGATTTCGACTTCGACGTCAATCAGTTCACGGTTTCCGGGGATCGCCGCGAGAACGTCGACTTCAGCTCGCCGTATTACGCAGTGGCGCAGTCGGTGATCGCCTCGCGCGGGAGCAAAGCCGCTGAGGCAAAGAATCTTGCGGATCTGGCCGGCTACCGTTTGGGCGCTCAGACCGGTTCCACCAGCCTCGCGGCGATCACCGACACGATTGTTCCGACCACTGCGCCACGCGAGTTCGCGACCACGGACGACGCGAAAGCTGCGCTGGCCGCGGGCGAGATCGACGCATTGGTCGTCGACATCCCGACCGGATTCCACATCACCGAGAACGAACTGCCCGGGTCGGTCATCGTGGGTCAGTTTCCGCGGCCCAACGCGGTCACCGAATTCTTCGGGTTCGTGCTCGAGAAGAACAGTCCTCTGACGGCGTGCGTCTCTGCCGCCGTGGATGCGCTCTACGCCGACGGCACCCTCGAGAGACTCGCAACCGAATGGATCACGGACAGCGCCGACGCGCCAGTCCTCGAGTAGTTCAGCCGGCGCGCCCACTGATCGCGCCGACGAAGACCTTCGGGATGTCTGCCGGTGTCGGAGCGAAGTGGCTGTTGCCGCCGGTGAGAGCCGAAATCTGCTCGAGCACATCGGTATCGGCGTCATCGGTGACACCGATGGTGATGATCGGTACCGGCCGCGTCGGGTCCTGCTCGCGAGTCAGGGTGTCGAGAAGTTCCTGCAGCGAGATACTCGACGGATCATCGTTCGCACCGTCGGTCAGTAGAATCACCGAATTGATCGAGGCCGGATCGTAGGTCTGTTGCATGGACCGATACGCGGCGAGAACGCTGTCGTACAAACCTGTTCCGCCGCCGACGATCGAAGAGAGGCTGTCGATCCGAGACAGCAGTTTGCTCCGATGATCCGTGTCGCCTTCAGTTGCATCCATACGGGCGACAGGTTCGAGTTCGCGGTAGTCCGTGCCCTCGCCGAGGTCTACGGAGAATGCCCAGAGACCCAATTGTGCGTTGGCGGGAAACATTCGGATCGCAATGTCACCGGCCTGTGCAGTCGCGGCCATTCGAGTGACCCCGTCCTGCATGTAGTCCATGGACCCCGAGACGTCGACAACTGCCAGTGCACGGGAAGGCCTGGACAGAATCTCGTACCGCGCAAGCGCTTTGGTGACCACAGTCGGATCGGACGGCACCAGCGAGCCAACTTTTCCCACTCCACCGGCGACCGGCGGGGCCTGATCCGCGCCGCGGAACCCGAGGCCGGCAAGTACGGAGCGCCCGGTGTCCGATGTCAGCGCTGCCGCCAGCAGTTTGCCGGCGTCGACCGCCGCCGACGAGTCTGCACCCACACTTGCCATCGGGTAGTCCATGAAGACCGAACCGGACGACGGTACCGACGCGGTGAGTCGACTGTCCGCATGTGCGGCGAGATAAGCCTCGAAGGTCTGCTCGGTCGTCACCGCGGTCCCGCCGTCCGCGTCCACGGTTTGGATGCGTCCGGTCGAACCGGTTTCCTTCAGATTTCCGTACTGCGCTTGCGCCACCGGGACCAGGGCTGCCGAAATGGACGTGAGGTCCCCGCCCCGCGACTGGGCCTCGGCAAAGGCTGCCACGATCGGTGCGCTGGAGACGGCACTGGTGAGGGGATCGGTGCGCTGGAGACGGCACTGGTGAGGGGATCGCCGATGTGCAGTGCTGGAGCGCCGAGGACATCCGTCCAAGCGGCGGGTGCCTCGCTACCCGGCGCCGAGACAGTGACAACAGGGGTGGACGCGACCGAGTTGCTGATCCGGCGAATCTCCTGCCCGCTCGCCGAAACCTTGTCCAACCATTCGCTCGAATCAGGGATCCACAGTGCGGGTGCCGAACCGTCGGCGATCGCCGCGACGGTGAGCACGGGATCTTGCGGCGTCACACTGAGCGAGCTGCACCCGAGTTCCGTAGCGGGGATGGCAGCGGCGACAGCTTCGAGTCCCGAGGCGATCGACGGATCGGCGGCCACGGTCACGGTTTCCGGGTTCTCACAGCTGGTTGCCGTCGCAGCTGTGACAGCACTCGCACCGAGTTCTCCCTTGTCGCTGACGCTTTTGAACGTCACGGCGAATGCTGCGGTTCCACCGACTGCGACTACTGCCAAGAGTCCGATCAGAACCTGCACGGATCGAGGCATGGACGCAGGTGGTGCGCCGTACCCATGACGAGACGACATTGATCGAATCCTTTCCGGCGGGACCCGCATCAATAACCAACCGATGCCCGATTTATCCCGCCGAAAAGAATCCTAACTCATGTTAGCGGTGAAGTAGCTCGATGTGGAAATCTCCACAACTAGGTGTAGATC
>NZ_LVCT01000029.1:0-23417 GCF_001647205.1 Rhodococcus sp. EPR-134 | reverse complement strand
AGTTCCACGACCTGCACCTCGGCGTCGTTCGACGAGAAGACCCAGGAATGGACCGTCGAGGTCAACCGCAACGGCGAGAAGCTGACGTTGCGTCCCAAGCAGTTGGTGATGGCGACGGGTATGTCCGGCAAGGCCAACGTTCCGACGTTCCCCGGGCAGGACAAGTTCCTCGGCGATCAGCACCACTCGAGCAAGCACCCCGGCCCGGATCAGTACGTAGGCAAGAAGGTCGTCGTGATCGGGGCCAACAACTCCTCGCACGACATCTGCGGTGCACTGTGGGAGAACGGCATCGACGTCACGATGGTGCAGCGCAGCTCGACGCACATCGTGAAGTCGGATTCGCTGATGGATTTGGGCTTGGGCGATCTGTACTCGGAGCGTGCACTGGCCGCCGGCATGACGACGCACAAGGCGGACCTCACGTTCGGTTCGCTGCCGTACCGGATCATGCACGAGTTCCAGATCCCGGTGTACGACGCAATCCGTGAGCGCGACAAGGATTTCTACGATCGCCTCGAGAAGGCGGGCTTCGAGCACGACTGGGGCGACGACGGTTCGGGCCTGTTCATGAAGTACCTACGCCGTGGCTCGGGCTACTACATCGATGTCGGCGCTGCCGAACTGGTTGCCAATGGAGACATCAAGCTCGCGCACGGCAATGTTCGTGAGCTGACCGAGAACAGCGTGATTCTCGAAGACGGTACGGAATTGCCTGCCGACGTGGTGGTCTACGCGACCGGTTACGGCTCGATGAACGGCTGGGTGGCGGATCTGATCGGTCAGGACACCGCCGACAAGGTCGGCAAGGTGTGGGGCCTGGGGTCGAACACCACCAAGGATCCGGGACCGTGGGAAGGCGAGCAGCGCAACATGTGGAAGCCGACGCAGCAGGAAGCGCTGTGGTTCCACGGAGGCAATCTGCACCAGTCGCGCCACTACTCGCTGTACTTGGCGTTGCAATTGAAGGCGCGTTACGAGGGCATCCCGACGCCGGTGTACGGACTGCAAGAAGTGCATCATCTGAGCTGAAATGGAACTGCTGTGCGCCTTTATTAACCGCGGGAGGTTAATAAAGGCGCACAGCAGGTTCAGCGAAGGGCGTACTTCTTTGCTACTTCGGTGTCCTTGGTCGCGCGCTCGGTGAGGAAGGCGAATGCCAACCCGAGCACGAGCCAGAGCGTCGCCTGCGTAGCGAGCGAGGAAAGTCGGAACTCCCACAGCAGAGTTGCCGGGAAGTCCTCGCCCACCTCGTTGATGCCGGGAAGCGAGACGTAACCGATCGCGACGATCACCAGGAACGCAGCCACCGGAGCAGCGATGCGCACGCTGAGGAACTCGTGCCCGGAAACTGCCTTTGCCGCCGCTGCTGCCGCGGTGACGGACAGCAGCCCGAGAATCACGGCGGCCAGCCACAGCAGTGTGCGCTGGTTGATGGTGTCGGGATCTCCGACGGCCGGCGGATTGGCCGGGTACTTGAAAAAGGGGACGGCCTCGATAGCCAGCCAACCACCGACGGCGATGGCGATCGCCAACAACGGCCCGGACATTCCGGTGAGTCGTCGAGCGTAATTGGCAACGACCGAGAAGATCGCCCCGAGTGCCAGTCCGGCAAGCGCTGTGGCCAGGAACAGCCCGGCGCGCTGCCCGTCGCGGCTCACCAGTGGTTCTTCTTCGTCACCGTGCGAATGCCCAGCGGCTTCGCCGGAAACCTCACCGGTGGCGCTGTTGGCTTCTTCGATCGCAATGGCAGCGTTGACGTGCGGTTCACCCAGCACGAATGCAACTCCGCCGGCAAGGATGCCTGCGATCAGACCAGCCAACAAACCACGAATGAGAAGCTTCGTGAAATTGTCGGCTAGTGGCACGGCAGGCCCATCAAGTGTCGACCGTCGTGCATCAATTCATGCATGTACATGCCGGTGCGAGAGATAGCGCCCTGGTCGAATCCGACCAGGTAGAGAGCCAGCATCGCGAACAGAACTACTGCAGCGGCGAGGAAAGCAAGACGAGTCGAATCGATCGACGTATCGGGAGAATAGGCGAGAGCCATCGAAGCCTCCTGGGATTTTCGCGTCCCCTAGGTCCATGCGATGGCCGAAGTGTCTGGCTGTCGAAATTGTCGTGCCGAAAAAGGCACTTCACCTCGAATTACAGTGGCGCGACCGCTCCGGGCTTTCACCGGATTCCTGTCGGACCATCGCGTTTACATGCGAACTTTTGCACTACAGCCCGCACCGTGTCAACGCGTGAAGCCGAGATGACCGTCGATTGTGCCCGCCAAGGCAGGCACAATCGCTCGAGATCAGCTCTTTGCGGCGACGTCCAGGACAACTTCGAATTCGAGCAACGACGCACCCGAAGCGACGGGCTTCGCGCGCTCGCCGGAATGGGCTTCACGGGCGGGGCCGTCACGCCAATCGGCGAACGCCTGCTCGGACTCCCATTGGGTCACCACGAAGTAGCGGCTCTCACCGGCGGTGGGGCGGAGGAGTTGGAATCCGAGAAAGCCCGGGGAGTTCTCGACTGCGTGAGCGCGTGCTGCGAAGCGCTTCTCCAGTTCGGGGCCGGCGCCCTCGGGGACCTCGATTGCATTGATCTTCACGACTGCCATGCAAGCGACATTACCCGCGCACCTTCACCGCGTACCGTGACACTCGTGTTGCATGACGAAGGTGGAACGGGACAACCGATTCTGTTGTTGCACGGCCTCATGGGCAGCTCCCGAACGTGGCGACGCCAGGTGCCGTGGATCCGCGAGTTCGGCCACGTCTACACCTTCGACGCTGCCGGTCACGGCAGGCCGGCGCCAGCGGCACTGACTACCGAGGCATTCGTCGAGGACCTGACATCGGCGGTTGCGTCCATCGAGGAGCCGATGATCGTGATCGGTCATTCGATGGGGGCTCTGCATGCGTGGTGCTTCGCCGCCGCGCATCCCGAAAAGGTTTGTGCGCTGGTCCTCGAAGACATGGCCCCGGACTTTCGTGGACGCACCGCTGCGGACTGGGCGCAGATGATCTCGGCGTGGCCGCAGCCGTTTGCTTCCGAGGAGGCGATGAAGGAATTCTTCGGCCCCGTCGCCGGCCAGTACTTTCTCGATTCTTTCGACCGCCGCGACGACGGGTGGTACCTGCACGGCGACGTGTCGACCTTCCGCGACATCTCGGAGGAGTGGGGCACGAGGCATTTCTGGGATCAGTGGAAGGCGATCGAGGTGCCGACCTTGCTGATCGAGGGAGAGTTCACCATCACCCCTGAGGGACAGATGCGAGAGATGGCCGAGAGGCCGGGAACTCGGTACGTACGTATTGCCGATGCAGGCCACCTGGTCCACGACGATCAACCGCAGCGCTATCGCGAAGTGGTGACGGAATTCCTTCAGACCGTGAGCTGACTTCGGATCGACGCGCCCACCTGCTCCAGCTCGACGGCTCGCCTGGCGAGGAGTCCAGCAGCGAACTTCGCCTTGTCGCCGCGATGGCGGGGGACGACGTGCAGGTGCGAGTGGAACACGGTTTGGCCCGCGGCACGCCCGTCGTTGACGAGAAAGTTGACTCCGTCAGCGGCGATGTCGCAGCGGCGTAGAGCTCCGGCGATGAGCGTGCCGACGCGGAACATCTCTGCGCCTTCGTGACTTTCGAGAGCATCGAGGTTCTCTGCATGACGCTTGGGGACCACCAGGGTGTGTCCGCGACTCACCGGCCGTGCATCGAGGAATGCGAGAGTTGTCTCGCTCTCGTGAACGAGAATCGCCGGCTCGGTCAGCGCGACGATCTTGCAGAAGCCGCAGGAATCGGTGCTCATGCCTACAGAATGTAGTCCGAAATCAGATCCGACCCCGACTACAGCAAGCGCAGTTGGCGTGCCCTCGTGATCGCTTCGTTTCGATTGTGTACGTCGAGCTTCTTGTAGAGAGTGCGCAGTTGAGTCTTGACGGTGTTGACGGACACGTACAGTTTGTCGGCCATCGCAGCCGACCCCATGCCGAGCGCCAGGAGTGAGAGGACTTTCTGTTCGCGTTCGGTCAGCTCCACGATATGTACGAATTCCGGAAAAGATTCCGCAGGAGCCCTTTTCGAGAATTCGGCGAGTGCACGCGATTTCGTTTCGGCCATCGATTCGAGTTTCTCGACGTCCGACGATGCGATGGTCGCGAACGAACGTAGAAGTCCGGTCTGATCCGCGATGCTGCACGCTCTGGACCACTCCTGAGAGGCGAGGCGTGGCTCACCCAGCTCGGAGTGTGCAACCGCTTGCACCAGAAGCGATTCCATCTGTGCCCGCGGATAGGATACGCCAGACCAGTCGAACTGGTGACACAGCGCCACCGCGGCCTCGTTCTGGCCGATCCGCTGACGTAAACGCGCCACCGACGTGAGCGTCCACGGGTTGGCTGCAGGATCGATGATCTCCTTGGCCAGTGCTACGGCATTGTTCCCCTGTCCGAGAGCGAGCAAGAGATCGATCTCTGCGGATTGCAACAGAGGAAGCGCGAAAGATGTAGCCGTGTACTGCTTGGAATGTGCTTCGATCGCATTGTGGAGCAACAGTAGTGCCGCAGTGTGGTCGCAGGAGGTCAAGGCGAATTGGCAATGCGCATAGACGACGAATGCCCACAGTTCCTCGGTGTCGGACGGAAGACCGAGTTCGGTCAATGCGAGACGTGCGTCGTCGAAGTCGAGTGTGTCGAGAGCAGTGAGCGCCCGCGCTGTCAGGCCGGCGATCTTGACCACAGGTTCGAGCCAACCGCCGGGGTCCGGATGCTTCTGTTCGAGTTCGGACCAGTGTGTGGCCTGCCGCGGCTCACCAGCCAGCGCCCAATTCAGGGCGGCACTTCCCGCAGAGTTACGAGCGATGAAGTCGACTCCCTGAGACAGGGCGCCGTGGTACGCCATTCGAGCCTTGATCGTGGATTCTGTGAACCTGCCGCTCAATTGAAAATTGATCGCCCATTGAAGTCGCATGAGAGGGAGCTGTGCGCTGACCGCTTCCGGGTTGTTCTCCAGCGCACTGCGACTGAGATGAGACAGGCGCCTGGTGGTTTCTGCTGCGAGCCCGTACTCGCCTGCCATCCTGAGCATGATCGATTGAACGCAGGCAATGCTCAAGGCGTCCTTCGCGCCGGATTCAGCGCCGAGAGCCCACAGTTCTGCCGGCGATTCGGGTAGCAAGTCGACTACCGTCGAGCGCTCGCTCGGATGCATCGTGAACAGTGCGCGCCCCGCCTCCACGGCAGAGTGTTTGTCCGCAGCTTCCGCCGGAATCCGTTGGAGAGCAGAGCGAACCGAGTCCAGATTGTGGACGATCATCGTCACCCAGTGTTGCTCGACGATGTCTACTGCCAGGGTCCAGTTCTGTGCCTCGACCGCGTAGTCCAGCGCCGACGCGTGATGACCGTGGTCGAGTCGGTTGTGTGCGAGGAACGAAAGACGTTGCGCCGGATCGACTCCAGCGCGCTTTTGGTGCGCGAGTATCGATCGACGAATTGCAGGCGGCAGCTCCCAGGTTTCTTCGGCTTCGGTCTCGACCCGTGACAACAACCCGGCTGTCTCCAGTATCGCCAGGCGCACGCGAATCTGATGAACGGTCTCGCCATCCTCAGGGTGTTGGGACTCGAACAGCATGGCGGCGATGTCGACGGTGATCGATCGCGCAAAGGCCGTCGCGAGCAGGAACTCGAGTTGTTTCACATGATCAGCGGTCATGAGAACGGATTTGTTCACGTAGTCGTCGATCGCCTGCGCGATGTTCTTCCTGATCATCTGCTCGCGGTTGCGGCTACCCGATGTCTGGACGGCGGGAACGGCGACACGAACCAGCGCTGGCAGCCCACCTGTCAGGGATGTGATTTGTTCGGCATCACCGTCAGTCGTGTTTACGTCAGCTTGTGCGAGCAAATGGGCGGTATCGGCTCTCGTGAACAACAGCTCACTCGCGCCTATCACCTCGTGGTCCGTGTCGAGCAGGTACGGCTCGGAGAACATGCCGAAGCCCGAGAGCGTGACCACGAGGTCCAGGTTGTGACAGAGGGCGAGGAGTTCGATCAACTGATCGTCCAACTCTGGTTCCGATATCAGATCCGGCCTGATCAGCACGAGCAGCACGGGGCGGCTGAGGGCGTTCAGGGATTTGGCGACAGCGGTGAAAGGATCGGCGAGATCGTCGACGTCGGGCAGTGCGATTCCGGCAGCGTGGATTCGATCGAGGACAACGGCCCAGAAATCTTCGAGTGTCGACGAGGGCCGTGGGGCCGAGACCCAGACGAGTATTCGTTCGGATGCCAAATGGGCGCGCAGCCACGATGCGATCAACGACGATTTCCCGTGGCCGTTCGGTGCACGGACGATTGTCAGCGCGGCACGTCGGTCAAGTTTGTCGAAGAGCGCTTGCCGGGGAATCGACGTCGCGAGGGTGCGCCTTTCTGGAATAGCTGCCCAGTCGTGGCCGTCCATCCCGAACATCAGCGCGGACCCTTTCTGCTTTCGCGCCCCGCAATGATTGAAGAGTTTGGGCGGATTGTCTCGATCCATCTATCTACAGGGAGGAGCGTAGCTGGTGCGAATCCAGAGCGTGCCATCCCGGGCAATTCACCCGGGAATTCACCCCGGCTGAGAGAAGTTCACCCACACAATCACGCCGTCACCATTGGCTTTCGAGTCCCTCGAGCGACTTCTATTGAACGTAGCTCGGGATTCGCCAAATGTGGCCGCGAGCGCCTGTCGGAGGCCCGAGAGTCAGACATCGAAGGGGCGTCGTGAGAACTCGTCTGTCAGAGGTGCGGTCGAAGGCCGTTGTCGTCGGACTCCGGCCGAGAGCGTGGCGCCGAGGAGTGCGAGGTATCGGCATAGTTGTCGTGACCGGAGCTCTGGCGGTCGGCGCTGCTGCGCTCGGCTTGCTGCCGATGCAGTCGGATCTTCGATTGGCGGCCGAGGGAGAGTTCGTGCCTCCCTTCACCGTCGAGCTGACGGCGATTGACGGTGCACCGCCCTTCGATCCCGCTGACGGTCCAGGGCTCGATTCGGGCCCGTCCAACGGCATTGTCCGAGAGGGTGATCCGGTGACGTATGTCATCGACATCGGTGTCCGGGGCAACCCGCTCTCCGACGTGGTCGTGCAACTTCCGGTGCCTCGAGGTTTCGTTCTGCCGTCCGTGCCTGATTACTGCGGAGACGGCTCGGGTATCGACGAGGTCGGATTACATTGCCTGATAGGCAATCTGGAAGCGGACCGGTACTTCACCCGAACGGCGACGATGACTGCGGGAAAGCGGGAAGACGCCGACGGTCTACCGATCGCTGCACTGGTCACCGCAGATCGGGGGGCGGTTCGCGTGCGGTCGGGCGATGTCACGGTGCGGGTGGCGACCGCCCCGGGAGTGTGTGATCCGTACGGGATTTCTGTTGGTGGTCAGAGAAGCCAGTGGGCTGCTGTCTCGGCAGATGGACGAATCTCAGGGCTGGTGACATCGGGCATCTCGGAGGCGGTGGTGATCGACGGCGTCGATCAATGCGGGCACGCGACAGCGCGGACGGTGAAACCGTTCGAGGGTCACTTCTCGTTTGTCGGACTGCTACCGGGGACGTATCGCGTCACGGTCGACGGCCGAGCGCCGGTGGAAGTGGTGCTGGAACCAGGTGCAATGGCGGTCGGTGGCCTGACGTTCTGATACAGCTTCGCAGGAATGGCAACACTCGTAACAGTCAGTAGCAGTCAATGGAGGATCCAGTGCGTGAAAGCCTGGGCGTTGTATTCGAAAATCAGTCAATTTCAACAGCTCTCGTAGATGCAGACACACCCCTTCTGGGCTCGATCGACGAGTTCCGTCACCCCTGGGGTGCAGACGGGACTGTTCCCTCTCCGCAAGCGTCGGCGCGCGCACTCGCCTCCGCGGCCGAGGTCGCCACCGGTCGAGCCCTGCGCTCGAATCTGTGCCCCACCGTCGTCGGAGTGATGTGCGAGCGTGCGGACGTGCGCGAACATGTCTCGGATTCGTTGTCCTCCAGTCCTTTCGAGAACATCGAGTTGGTCAACGGTCTCGACGCACGGCTTGCCTACCTGCGGACGGTCGACGCTCTCATTGGTGTTTCGCCGATTCTCGCGTTCTGGCCGGACGGCAGTGAGACCGTGATCGCGGCCGTCGACCCGAGAGCAGGCGTCGTGGACTCGGCGCATCGTTACGACACGGCCGAGTTGCTTGCGGACAGCTCGACATTTGCTGCGACATTGGACCTCCTCGTCGCCGAACGAGACCCTGTGCCCAAGATGCTCGTCGCGATGCTCGTGAAGGAAGACTCTCGGCAGCCGTCCGCGGAAGCCGCTGAACTGGCAGGTCTCGGCTTCCTGTTTCTCGGCGAGCGGACCCAACTGGCGATAGGGGCTGCGCTGGTAGCGGCCGATCGCGGAAGCGAAGTTCGGTCCGGTGACGGCATGGCTGTCCGGCCCGTCAACAGGGTCCGGTGGGCGGCGGCAATAGTGCTGCCGCTCCTGCTCATGCTGACGGGATTGCTGATCGCTCTGTCGCCGGACGGGTCGCGAGCGGTGTCCACTGATCGCCCGAACATCGGCGCCGAGTCGGCGACCTCCACCAGCGGGCCCCCGCCCGGCGCTGCCCTACAGATTCCGACACTTGCGCCTTGCGATCCAGTGGTGCCTGCCGTTCCTGCTGTACTTCGGCGTTCTGATCCGGAAGTCGCACCGCTCCAGACCGACGAACCCACAGCCGAAGAATGCACCCCGCTGCGAGTCGGCTAAGCCGTACCCTCTCCGGCCAGCGCAAACAGGCCGTCGTCGGTCTGCTCGACCAGTCCGTCGACCAGCAGTGAATGCAACGCACGGTCACGCTGACCTGGATCGGCCGGCCAGACGATGTCGAGTTGCGCGCGCTCGACCGGACGGTGACTCTCGCGAAGAACGGCCATCAATTTTCCACGAACCTGGCGATCTGTGCCCGCGAACTTCTGCACCTTCTTGGGTGGTCCGGTGTGTGCCGGTTTGCCCGAAGCGACCCACGCGCAGTTCGGCAAAGGGCAGTTCTCGCAGTTCGGGTTCCGCGCCGTGCAGATCAGTGCACCGAGTTCCATGAGAGCTGCGCTGTAGGTGGCGGCGCGCGCACGCGTCCTCGGCAGCAGCGCCGCCACGTCGGCGAGGTCTCGCGTGTTGGACGGGTTCCCGGGTTCTGCATTGCCGTGGACGGCTCGCGCAACTACGCGTCGTACGTTGGTGTCCACCACAGGCACTCGCTGTCCGTAGGCGAAACACGCGACGGCGCGGGCGGTGTACGAACCGATTCCCGGTAGCGAGAGCAAGGTATCGACGTCTTCCGGGACCACGTCACCGTGCTCGGCAGCCAGGACGCCCGCGCATTCGTGTAACCGCAGCGCGCGTCGTGGATAACCGAGTTTGCCCCACGCGCGAAGCACCTCTGCCTGGCTCGACGCTGCCATCGCCGACGGCACCGGCCAGCGCTCGACCCACTCTTCCCAGATTGGCGCAACGCGCACCACCGGCGTCTGCTGGAGCATGATCTCGCTCATCAGGATCTGCCAGGCACTGACGCCCTCGCGTCGCCACGGCAGGTCGCGAGCCGTCTCGGAGTACCACTTCAGCAGCACCGAAGATTCCACTGCCACTGCTACCGACACACTCCTCGAACCTGTGCTCCTGGTCGACGAAGGACACGTCGACTTGTGGACGCCACTTTATCGGCAGTCGCCGACAGTGATTTCTCGTACCCGAAAACCTGGGGTGAGTGGCATCGAGACCACTCACCCCAGGTTGATCATGATGCGTACTGAGCGTTCGCGGTCTCCACACGGGTGCTTGCGACGGTCGGCGAGGTTCCGGAGTATCGGCGAATGATCACGTAGAGGCAGATCAATCCGATAGCACCGGCAGCGGCGAGGAAGGAACCGACCTTCCATGCGTTGTCCGGATTTCCGTTGATCAGCATCACCATGATCATCGGCGCGAAACCTCCGATGATTGCGGAGATCTGATAACCGAGTGAAGCGCCGGAGAATCGAATCTCCGGTGGGAACAGTTCAGCGAATAGTGTTCCCTGCGTGCCAGTTTGGAGGGACATTGCTACTACGCCGACGATAACCGCGACGGCAAACGGCCAGATCGTGTCCGGGCTGGATCCACCGATCATCAGCCACATCGGGATACCCCAGAGCATCATGGCTGCGGTGCCGAGGCCGAAGACCAGTTTGCGACCGTAGAGGTCGGACAGATATCCCGCCAGCGGAACCAGGGGAATCTGTATTGCGCATGCGATCAGGATGTAGGTGAGGACCGTCGACCGCGGTATTTCCAGGTAGGTGGTCGCGAACTGAACCGAACCGGTGATCATCGTGTAGAAGAAGATCACGCCGATGGCATTGGCGCCTGCTGCAGCGAGGACTGTGCCTGGATTCTTCTTGAGCACTTCGAGAATGGGGGACTTCCGAACGACCGGAGATTCGGCGAGTTTTTCTGCGAGTGCCTTGAACTCGGGGGTTTCTTCGAGATAGCGATGGATGAGGAATGCCACTGGAAGCATGACCAAGCTGATCCAGAACGGGATCCTCCATCCCCAGGAGAGGAACGAATCAGCCGCAAGAGTTGCTGTCAGGACCAGGAACACGATATTGCCCAGCACCACACCGATCGGAACACCGAGTTGGGCGAAGCTGCCGAAGAGCCCGCGGCGGTCCGCCGGTGCGTTCTCGGTGGCCAGCAATACGGCCCCGCCCCACTGTGCTCCCACGGCCAAGCCCTGGCAGATTCGCAGCGTCACGAGGATGGCCGGGGCAAGCCACGCGACATTGGTGTTGGGGACGAAACCAACCAAGGAGGTTGCCACAGCCATGAGGACCACGGCGGCAACGAGCACCGGCTTTCGGCCGTACCGGTCACCGAAATGACCGGCGAGCACACCACCGATAGGACGGGCGATGAATCCGACTGCGACGGTGGCAAACGAACTCATTGCAGCGACCACCTCGCTGTCGGTGGCGAAGAACGTCGAGTTGAACACGAGCGCGGCGGCAGTCGCGTAGATGAAGAAGTCGTACCACTCCAGGGAAGTGGAGATAGCGGCTGCAAAGGACGCGCGCCGAGATCTGCCCGGGCGCTCCACCGCAGATTCGGTGTTGTTGGTCATCGCGATTCGCTCTCTGTGGGGTCGTTCAGTTGAGTTCGGTCAGGACGTGAGTTGCGGCAAGTTGGGTGTGCGGCCGACGACGAGCTTGTCCCGAGCGCCGGCACCAGACGGAATCGTGCTCGCCGGGTATTGGGTCGAAAGGTGGTGACGCAATATCCAAGTGCGAGTGGGTTCTTCGATACGAGAAGTCATATCTCGCCGCCATTGCCGTACCGGAGGCGCTCGCAAAGTCGGGTGGCGAAGGTGACCACGTCGAGGCCGCCGGCGATGTGTGCAGCGTCATCTCGTGGCAATGCGGAGGTGGTCATGTGGCCCGCACTCCTTCGTTCCGAATTTGCCAAACGATCGTTCGGCTGCGAGTCATCATTGACCTAGCGATCGTTAAATGTCAATAGTCGGGAAAAGTGCGTTTTTGCAGCGACTTTCTCCGCGAGGAGGGTGCGATTCGAAATCTGTTGCCAAACGATCGTTCGCCTGAGATGATGATTAGTCAGTGATGCAGGTCTCAGGAATGGAGATACCGATTCGAGCGGCGGGGGTGCGGACGAAAGTCGAGGCACGCTGGTCTCGCACATCGACGGCGTTGAGTGGCTTCAGCCAATGCGACCCTTCAGATCTTCTTTGGCGGAGGTGTCGCCCAGCTCAGCTTGATTCGATCATCGCGGTCGCCAATGCGCAGTACCGAGACGCGATATCTTCCGCATTCATCGGTCCGTCGACGCGCCACCACACACAGACTTGCTGCCCCATGTTGATGATGGCGCGCACGGCATCTCGGGGAAAGGGAGTGTGGAAAGCACCTTCTTCAATGCCGCGTTCGACGACGTCGCGAAACATGCTTTCCTGCTCGTCACGCAGGGTTACGACCAGACGGTGACCCGATTCGTCCAAGCTGCGCAATTCTGTCGCTCCTACGAGGGCGTCTTCGCGCCTGGTCGTATGGAACATGACCCAAGCGCGGACGATTGCTTGCAGTTGGTCTTTCGGGTCGCCGCCGGAGCGCAGCAGTGCACTGCGGGTCATGCTGATGGCGTCGTGGAGCGCCCGAATCATGATTTCCTGAAGGATTTCCTGCTTGGATTTGAAGTGGTGGTAGATGGACGCGACAGTGAGATCGGCGCCGGCGGAGATGTCACGCATGGACGTCCCGTGATAGCCGCGCTCGTTCATGTTTCGGACAGCGGAATCGAGTATGAGTTGCCGGACAACGACTGTCTTCGCCCCACTCATTGTTCGGTTTCCTTCTCATTTCCTCGGTGCCTGCGTCTTGCCCAGCTTAGAGCCGAACAGTCGCGGGACACACCTGATGGAAAGGAACCGTCTTGAACTGCCGATATGGGCAGAATACCGATTATCGTTCGCTGATCGCCACCCGGAGAAAGAGGTACCTGTGGAACACATATCGATGAGTATCGAAGACGGTATCGCCGTGATCACCCTCGATCGACCGGACAAGCTGAACGCATTCACCACGACGATGGAAAACGAGCTCATCGAAGCGTTCGACTCCACCGACGCGAACGACGCTGTGCGCGCGGTGATTCTGACGGGAGCGGGCCGCGCGTTTTGCGCGGGGGCAGATCTGTCCTCGGGGGCAGAGACATTCTCCGAATGGAGCGCCGAGTCGAACGGAACTGACGCGGACGGTGACGATCTACGTCGGGACGGTGACGATCTACGTCGGGACGGCGGCGGACGCGTCGTCCTGCGAATGTTCGATTCATTGAAGCCGATCATTGCGGCCATCAACGGACCGGCGGTCGGCGTGGGTATCACCATGACTCTTGCGGCCGACTTTCGCTTGGCCGCCGACGACGCCAGGATGGGTTTCGTCTTCAATCGGCGAGGACTCGTGCCCGAGTCGTGTTCGTCGTGGTTGCTGCCGAAACTGGTTCCGCTCCAGCGAGCCCTCGACTGGATCTACTCCGGACGGATCTTCACTGCTGCGGAAGCATTTTCGGCCGGGTTGGTCTACCGACTGCATTCGCGCGAAGATCTTCCAGGGGAGGCGACGGCGCTCGCGCATAGCCTGACCCGTGACAGCGCGCCGGTATCGGTTGCCCTGTCGCGTCAGATGATCTGGCGCATGCTGGGAGTCGAACATCCCATGGTCGCGCATCGCGTCGAGAGCATCGGAATTAATGCTCGCGGTGCTCAGGCTGACGTTCGTGAAGGTGTTGCGGCGTTTCTGGAAAAGCGAGAGGCGGTGTTTCCCGACCGTTGCAGTGACGCAATGCCAGATCTGTTCTCATCCCATCTCCCACGCCCCCGGTGGTGAGCCGCTACGACCTTCGAACCGTCGGCGTTGTAGCTCATGCGGTCAACCAGTGCGGCGGGTAAGTGCCCTCCGCTTCTCCAGGGGCGCTGTGGAGAACCAACGCCTACAGCTTCGAGTGAGGGTGCTCGGTTCGGAATAGCCGAGTTGGCGTGACACTTCGGAGAGGGACACGTCTCTGTTCGAGAGAAGACCGAGAGCAAGTTCGCGTCGTGAATCGTCGACGAGCGATTCGAACGCCTTGCCTTCCAACGCCAATCGTCTCTGCAATGTTCGCGGGTGCAGCATCATCAATGTCGCGACTTGCTTCAGTGTGGCTGCACCCGCAGGCAGGGAACGCACGATCAAAGCCGACACCGCGTCGTGGAACGCGACATCCGGATCTCGACCCGCCATGAAACGCACGGCGAAGTCGTAGGCCAACGGATCCACCCGGGGCAGGTGGCGCTGCATGACTCCGCGCGGAAAGGTCAACAGATTCCGATCCGAGCTGAACTCGACGGAACAACCGAAATGCTCTACGTACCTGCGTATTTCGGAGATCCGTGGATGTTGAAACGAGATGTGCGTCGGATGGAAATCCGGGCCGGCCATCATCCGGAACGTCTGAAGCGTTACGCCCATCGCCAGTTCCACGACGTGGGACCGATACGGAAGTCGATGCAGCACGGTATCGAGTCCGTAGGACACCTCGGTGTCGCCGACTGTCAGATCGACCGCCAACGCCGGACTGTACACGTGCGCGTATCGGGCGACGTCATGCAACGCATCTCCGATTGTCTCGGCACTGCGGGCCGCGATGGCAACCGGACCGAGAATGTCCGGGTCCTGTCTGCCTGCGAGCCTGAGTGCGAAGTCGGGCGACTCCAATTCATCCGCGCAGAGTCCGAGCAGCGTGGACAAGGCACTGAACGGCAAGAAGTGGTCGTACGCGCCGATGATGGCCGGATCGATGCCCACACGGTCGAGGAATTCGTACGGATCTCCACCGAGTTCGGAGATCAACTCGGGCAGTCGCGTCAGCGACGAGGCACTGATCAGATCTGCCATGTGTCGAAATGTAAATAAATTGGCGCATGATGTCAATTTTCTCGTCGGCTGAGCAGTGATGATCAACACAGGTTGGCTGGTTCAACGTCGAGCGCCATCCCTGGAGGAGCCAGAAATGACAACACTCACCGACCGCACTGCACTGTTCATCGATGGACTGTGGAGAGCACCGGATACTTCCGAAATCATCCGAGCCGTATCACCTTTCACAGAGCAGCAGATAGGCTCGTTCCCCGCCTCCGTATCGACGGATGTCGACGCAGCTGTATCAGCGGCTCGAAAAGCGTTGCGACGGAATGACTGGGCTGATCTTTCCGCCGCAGAACGTGCGCGTGTCATCCGCAGGTTCGCCGACGAACTCGAGAAACGATCCGAAGACCGCGCGTCGGCGGTCACTCACCAGAACGGCATGCCTATCGATGTCGCCCGTTTCGCCGAGGGGGCCGCACCCGTCCAGCTTTTGCGCTATTACGCAGGCCTCGCCGAGTCGATGCCTACCGAAGAGCGACGGGCCAGCCAACCGATGCCGGGTACGACAATCGTGCGACGCGAGCCGATCGGTGTCGTTGCTGCCATCGCGCCCTGGAACTTCCCGGCTGTGCTTTCGATGTTCAAGCTCGCCCCGGCTCTTGCTGCGGGATGCACCGTCGTGCTGAAACCCTCTCCCGAAACCACCTTGGACTCTTATATATTGGCCGAGGCCGCCATTGCGGCAGAACTTCCCGCGGGTGTCATCAACATCGTGACTGGCGGACCGGAGATCGGTCAGTATCTCGTGGCACATCCCGGGATCGACAAGGTAGCCTTCACCGGATCCACTGCGGCCGGTCGACACATCGGCACGGTGTGTGGCGGTATGCTTCGCCCCGTTACCTTGGAGTTGGGTGGCAAGTCGGCGGCCCTGGTCCTCGACGACGCGGATGTCGAGGAGACGGTAACCGGTCTGGCAACTGCATCCCTGCTCAACAGTGGGCAGACGTGCTATATGTCGACTCGAATCTTGGTTCCCCGCAGCCATAGTCGGACGTACGTCGACGCCATTACCGCGATGGCCGAGGGTCTGCAGGTCGGCGACCCGATGGAACCGTCGACGTTCGTCGGCCCGATGGTGAGCGCAAGGCAACAGGAACGTGTGCTGTCCTTGATCGACCAGGGACGCTCGGAGGGCGGAACTGTCACCACGGGTGGCGGACGCCCCGCCGACCTCGACACCGGATTCTTCGTGCAGCCCACGGTGTTCGCCGATGTCGACAACGACAGCACCATCGCACGGCAGGAAGTATTCGGGCCGGTGCTGTCAGTCATTTCATACGACGACGTCGATGAGGCTGTCGCGCTTGCCAACAACTCCGAGTACGGCCTCGGTGGGACTGTATGGACCTCCGACGAGGAACGCGGTATCGCAATTGCTCGACGTGTCGAGACCGGCTCGTTCGGTGTGAACACCTTCAACCTCGACTGGGGTTCACCGTTCGGTGGAGTCAAAGCCAGCGGCCTGGGTCGTGAACTCGGTCCCGAAGGGCTCGCGGCGTACCAGCAGCTCAAATCCATTTTCCTCGCATCCTCGTAAGAATCGAGCCACCATGTCCGACGCAGGACTCGCCGGCGCTCGTGCGCTGGCAGAAAACACAGTGAAAATCGCCGAGCAGTTCGGCACGACCGAGTGGGAAGCAGACAGTGCGTGCCACGGTTGGCGCGTCCACGATCTCATCGGTCACATGGCGTTCTTCTTCAACTTCATCGCTGATCCGGATCTGGTGTTCCCGCCGAACCCCAGTGGAAAGTCCGAGCGGCTCAACGATGCTGCCGTCCGCGAGCGTGCCGATCTACCGCACGAGCAGATCCTGGACTACTACCGGGAACAATCCGAAGCGGGACTCGCGACGTTGGCCGCGCTGCAGACAGAGGAGCTTCGCAACAACACACTCGAGATGCTCGACCTCGGGACTTATCGCCTTCATCAGCTCAGTGACGCAGTGTCGTTCGACCATCTCGTCCATTTGACGTCGGATCTTCTGTCGCCGTTCGGACCGTTTCCTCACGGTGAGATCGACGTGGCGGCCGCTGTCGATCCGGCGATCGACTGGATGGTTGCGGGGCTCTCGCAGATGTGCGGCGAAGCTGTCGCCTCCGCCTTGACATCGCCTGTGGCACTGCGCCTCAACGGCGCCACCGAGCGCACTTTCGTCATCTCTCATGTCGATGGGGGAGTGACCGTCACCGAAGCTGACGACGTGCCGGAGAACGTCGCGACCACCCAGGCCACCGAATTCCTGCGGTGGGGGACCACCCGATCTGCATGGCGGTCTGCCGTCGAGGTTTCCGGCGACCGCAAGACCGTCGCCGCAGTCCTCGATGCCATCGACATCGTCTGACCCACAACGAACCCGAGATCCAGAACAAGAGGAAACAGCTATGTCTCAGTACTTGCAGGACAAGGTCATTCTCATCACCGGTGCAGGCGGTGGGTTCGGTCAACTCATCGCCGAGAAGGTGGCAGCGCAGGGCGCCAAAGTCGTCGGCGTGGACATCAACGAGGCGGGCCTGAAGACTGTATTCGACGGTATCGCGGCCGCGGGATTCACCGGTACCTACAAGATTGCCGACGTCACCGACATGGATCAGGTCATCGCTGCGGCGCAGCACGGCATTTCGGAGTACGGAGCGCTCGACGTACTCGTCAACAACGCAGGCGTCATGCCTCTCGCGTATTTCGCCGATCACGAACGTGCGTGGCAGAAGTGGCACAAGGCAATCGACATCAACATCAAGGGCGTCGTGAACGGAATCTCCGCCGTATACGACCAGATGATCGAGCAGGGACGCGGTCAAGTCGTCAACATCTCGTCGATCTTCGGAAACGCAGGCATCGACGGTTCCGGCGTCTACAGCGCGACCAAGGCTGCAGTCACCACGATCTCGGATTCACTGCGAATCGAAGCCAAGGGCAAGATCAAGGTGACGACGGTCAAGCCCACAGGCGTGACAGGAACAAACTTGGCGAGCTGGATCGTCAATGAGAACGCGATCCTGGGTCTCACCGGTCAACGTGCGGGAACCTACATGGAGAACGTCGGGCATCTAACCGACGGCACCCTCAGCCCCGGGCAGAAGGACGTCGACTCCATCGAATACTGGCTGATCAAGCCCGACGATCTGGCCGACGCTGTTGTTCACATCATTGATCAACCATGGGGTATCAGCATCAGTGACATAACCGTGCGCGCCAGCGGCGAGGATTACCTGTACTGACGACCTGATCGAAAACCGCTCCCTGCCAGTGTGGCTTCGCGAACATCGTCGAGGACGACGGCCCGGGGGCGTCCCGCGGGCAGACGCCATTGCCATGGTTTGCCTGTCGCCGTAGAGTCCTACTTAACGATCGTTAAACTGTTGCTACGGCGGATTCCGTTTGTCAACGAAGTCGCCGGGACCAGTCCGAGGAGTTTGAATGAAAGCAGTCCACTTGGTGGAGGCGACGGGGCCCGGAGGTCTGTCGTTGGTCGATGTCGACGAACCTGTCGATCCGGCACTGGTGGTAATTGATCTGCACACCGCCGGAGTGAGTTTCCCCGATCTTCTCGAGACCACGGGCAGCTACCAAACGGTGCGCGAATTACCCTGCGCGCTAGGGGTTGAGGGCGCCGGTACCGTTCGGAGCGCGCCACCCGGGTCCGGCTTCACACCCGGGCGGCGCGTGGCCGTGCTTACGGCCGGGGAAGGTGCGTGGCAGCAGACCGTTGCGGTCGCGCCGTCCAATGTCTTTGCTCTGCCTGATGCGGTCTCGCTCTCGGCCGGCTCGGGATTTCTCCTGAATTATCTGACTGCGCATTTCGCCCTCGACGAACGCGCGCGATACCGTGCCGGCGAGACCGTCCTGATTCACGGCGCGGCCGGTGGATTGGGTACGGCCGCGTTGCATGTCGCGTCAGCGCTCGGTCTGGAGACCGTCGCTGTCGTGAGTACAGGCGAGAAGGAGAAAATCGCCGCGGAGTCCGGGGCAACGCACGTCGTGTCGGTCGACGGGTGGAAGGAACGCGTCCAAGGGATTACGAATGGGCGCGGTGTCGACATCATTCTCGATCCGGTCGGTGGTGACCGCTTCACCGACAGCCTGCGCAGCCTTGCGCCGAACGGGCGCCTGGTCGTTTTGGGATTCACCGGCGGTGATATTCCGACGGTCAAAGTCAATCGACTTCTCCTGAAGAATATTTCTGTTACCGGTGCAGGATGGGGTGAATATCTGAAAACTGATCCCAAGTATCTGGCGCGTCAATGGCAGGAGCTCTACCCCCTGCTCGAGTCGGGAGCTCTGAGGGTGCCCGAGCCCACCCTCTACCCCTTGGCGCGTGCCGCCGATGCATTGAAGTCGTTGCGTGAGCGTACGGCGGTAGGAAAAGTCGCGCTGTCTCTCGAATGATCTCTACACGAACAACTTTGTGAACAAACGACCTTAGCGAACGAACCTTGGAGTAAACCATGTATCCCGGAGCGTATGTTGCGACAAACCCGGATAAGGCCGCGGTAATCGTTGCCGAGACCGGTGAAGCGGTGACGTTCGCGCAATTGGAATCGAATTCGATTCGGATTGCGCGAGTGCTCCACGGACTCGGGTTGCGGCGAGGCGACAACCTGGCCGTGCTCGCCACCAATAACGTTCAGGTCTTCGACATCTACTGGGCGGCTATGCGATCCGGTGTCTACCTGACGATGGTCAACTGGCACCTGACCGCTCCGGAAGGTGCATACATCGTTGAGGACTGCGAGGCAAAGGTAGTCATCGTCGATGCTGCTCTGGGCGAGCTGGCAGAGACGCTGTCCGAACTCGTTCCCCGGCAGGTGACCAGGCTTTCCTTCGGCGGTCAACTAGACGGATACGACTCCCTCGACCAGGCGGCTGACATGGAGTCGGACATACCGCTCCCGGATCAACCGCGCGGCGCCGACATGTTGTACTCGTCGGGAACAACCGGCCGTCCCAAGGGCATCAAACCGGCTCTACCGAATCGCCGGATACAGGATCCCGGCGATCAGATGACGACAATGAACCAAAGTGTTTGGGGTGTAACCGAAGACGACATCTATCTGTCCCCGGCGCCGCTCTATCATGCCGCTCCGCTCCGGACGTGCGCGTCGGTCCAGGCGCTGGGTGGCACCGTAGTGATGATGAATCGGTTCGATCCGGAAAAGGCCCTGGAATACATCGAGCGTTATCGCGTCACGTACAGCCAGTGGGTGCCGACAATGTTCGTGCGCATGCTCAAACTGCCACAGGAAACCCGAGACCGTTACGACATATCGTCTCTGCGACTTGCCGTCCACGCAGCCGCACCGTGCCCTGTCGATGTGAAGCGAAAGATGATCGATTGGTGGGGAACGATTCTGGACGAATATTACTCCTCGACGGAACTCAACGGCATGACCATTGTTCACTCGGACGAGTGGCTGCGAAAGCCGGGCACAGTGGGGCGAGCCGCACTGGGAGTGCTCCACGTATGTGGGGAGAACGGCGAAGATCTACCCTCCGGCGAGGTGGGTACGCTGTACTTCGAACGTGACGAATTGCCCTTCAACTATCACAATGCGCCCGAAAAGACCAAGGAAGCACAGCATCCCGCCCACCCGACCTGGACGACTACGGGTGATGTCGGCTTCATGGATGAGGAGGGTTATCTGTTTCTGACCGACCGTAAGTCCTTCATGATCATCTCGGGTGGTGTGAACATATACCCGCAGGAGATCGAGAACGTGCTGATCGAGCATTCCTCGGTATTGGACGCGGCGGTGATCGGGTTGCCCGACGACGAGATGGGGGAGATAGTGATGGCTGTCGTCGAGCCAGTCCCCGAAGCCGAAGCCGGCGATGCGCTTCGCGACGAACTGCTTTCTCATTTGCGCGGACAGATCGCCAAGTACAAGTTGCCGAGGCGACTCGTGTTCAGTACGGATCTACCTCGAACTCCGACCGGAAAACTGGTCAAAGGGAAACTGCGCGAACACTATTCAGGGGAGGTATCCGTCGGATGAGCGGCCCGATGCACGGTGTTCGCGTGCTGGAACTCGCCGGGTTGGGGCCGGGGCCACACGCTGCGATGATGCTTGCAGATCTCGGAGCGGACGTAGTTCGAGTCGAGCGTCCGTCTGGTGGACTCGAGATCTCGCCACGGGAGCAGGACCAACTTTTGCGGGGGAGACGGTCGGTGGAAGCCGACCTCAAGACCGAGTCAGGCCGAGACCTGGTGAGAGCCCTCGTCTCGAAAGCCGATGTGCTCCTGGAAGGTTTTCGGCCCGGTGTGACCGAGCGGCTGGGTTTCGGTCCCGACGTGTGCACCGAACTCAACAGCCGGCTGATCTACGCACGTATGACCGGATGGGGCCAAGACGGCCCACTCGCGCAGCGGGCGGGGCATGACATTACTTACCTGGCGCTGACCGGAGTCCTGCACGCCATCGGTCCGGCCGAGAAACCCACGGTTCCGCTGAACCTCGTCGGGGACTTCGGCGGTGGCTCCATGTTCTTGATCCTCGGAATCGTCTCTGCCTTGTACGAGCGAGAGAGTTCGGGCAAAGGACAAGTGGTCGATGCCGCAATTGTCGACGGAACTTCGGTGTTGGCGCAGATGATGTGGTCGTTGCGAGGGAGCGGACAGTGGAGTGACTCACGTGCAACCAACCTCCTGGACGGTTCCACGCCGTTCTACGACACCTACGAATGTTCGGACGGCAAGTTCGTAGCAGTCGGTGCCCTCGAACCGCAGTTCTACGCGGCGCTCCTCCAAGGCCTGGATATCGCGCCGGAATCGTTGCCTGAACAGATGGATCGAAGGGGTTGGCCCACAATCCGAGAACGGTTCACGGAGGCGTTTTCGTCGCGTACGCGAGACGCCTGGGCAGGGCTGTTCGAATCGACGGACGCTTGTGTTGCTCCTGTCCTGAGTCCCGCCGAAGCCGCGCTGCACCCGCATCTTGCCCAGCGGGGAACTCTTGTCGAGGCCGACGGAATAGTGCAGGCGGCACCCGCGCCGCGGTTCTCCCGCTCCAGGACTGCGCAGCCGTCAGGTGCTCGGCCACCCGGGGCCGACACCACCGTCGTGACGAAGGATTGGCTGGGCGGCTGAGGGAAGAAGTACAGGTGAGGAATATCGCGACAGCCTCTCTCGATCGTTCTTACGTTGCCCCCTACTCATCGTCGATGGATCGCGAAGATCAACTTTTGTAGCACAACTCGATCGAGTCTGACTGACAAGGAATTTCAATGACCGAAACGCGACCGGATGTCTATGCGAGCCAAGACGGCGGGGTGCTCCGCATAGTTGTCAACAGGCCAGCGCGAATGAACGCGTTGACTACCGAAACCCTGGAGAGACTTGCCACGATCTTCGTCGAGCACGCACAATCCTCGGACGTGCGGGTGGCAGTTCTCGAAGGAGAGGGCAAGGCCTTTTGCACGGGCGCGGACCTCGCGGACGTGACGTTGTCCGGTCCGCCGTCGGCGGACACGATCGATGCCGCCAATGCCTTGGTGCAGACCATTCGAGAGTTTCCGTTTCCGGGGGTCGCTGCGGTACGAGGCCCTGCCGCAGGTGTGGGTGTTTCGCTGGCTTTGGCGTGCGACCTCGTGCTCGCGGCGGAGTCGAGTTACTTTCTGCTCGCGTTCACCAAGGTGGGATTGATGCCGGACGGTGGAGCTACCGCACTGGTGGCAGCGTCGATCGGTCGCGCGCGCGCGATGCGCATGGCGCTGCTGGCCGAAAGATTACCCGCTCGAGACGCTTTCGACTGCGGCCTGGTCTCACACGTGTGCGAGGACGACGCCTTCGCGGTGGAATTGGCAGACCTGACCCACCGATTGGTCGCCGGGTCGTCCCCTGCTTTTCGGTTTACCAAGAAGGCGATCAACGACGCTACGCTCACCGAACTCGGTGATGCGTTCACACGCGAGCGCGTAGGCCAGATCGACCTGTTGGGTAGTGGTGATTTTGCCGAAGGTGTTGCGGCGTTTCAGGAAAAGCGCGCAGCAGTCTTCGGATAGACGAAGCGAGAACGGCGCTTACAACGACCGTGGTCCCGAACACAGGATGTTCGGGACCACGGTCGTTCTCGGTGCTGATCAACTCTTTGCGATGTCGCGACCGATTATCTCCTTCATGATTTCGGTGGTTCCGCCGTAGATGGTCTGGATTCGGCTGTCTACGTAGGCCCGGGCGATCGGGTACTCCATCATGTAGCCGTATCCACCGTGTAGTTGTACGCAACGATCCACGACGCGCTTCTGAAGTTCGCTGGCCCACCACTTCGCCTGTGCTGCTTCGACTGCTGACAGTTGGTCGTCGTTGATGGCCAGGACTGCGTTGTCGACGTATGCCTGTGTCACGTCGATCTCGGTCAGCATCTCGGCGAGGGCGAATCGAGTGTTCTGGAAGTCGCCGATCGGCTTGCCGAAGGCGGTGCGGTCGAACGCGTAGTCTTTGGTCCATTCGTAGGCCGCACGCGCGGAACTGATTGCGCTCGCGGCGATCGACAGACGCTCACGGGGAAGACGCTCCATGAGATGAATGAGGCCTCCGCCCTCCTCGCCCAGGAGGTTGCTTGCCGGGACTCTTACGTTGTCGAACGACAACTCGGCTGTGTCTTGACCCGCCAACCCCACCTTGTGGAGTTTGCGACCGCGGGTGAATCCGTCCATCCCGCGTTCGACCACGAGGAGGCTGAATCCCCGCGACCCCGCTTTGCGATCGGTGCGGGCCGCAACGATGACGATGTCGGCGTGAATTCCGCTGGTGATGAACGTCTTCTGTCCGTTCAAGATCCAGTCGTCGCCATCTCGAACAGCGGAGGTCTTGATGCCTTGCAGATCACTGCCGGTACCCGGTTCGGTCATCGCGATGGCGCAGATGAGTTCACCGGCAGCCATACCAGGTAGCCAACGTGCTTTCTGCTCGTCTG
>NZ_LVCT01000028.1:0-6771 GCF_001647205.1 Rhodococcus sp. EPR-134 | reverse complement strand
GGCGACCACGTACCGGTACCGGTAGTCGAGTTCACCCGAGCCTCCGTATTGTTCGGGGACGGCCAGGCCGACAATACCCATCTTGCCGGCCGCGAGCCACGCTGATCGGTCGACGAGCCTGGCTTCTTCCCAGCTGTCGTAGTGAGGCGTGATCTCGCGGGCAATGAACTCGCGCACAGTCTCTCGGTAGGCCTCGTGGTCGGCTGTGAACAGTGTTCGACGCATGGGTTGCTCTCCTGTCCTAGACGGAAACGCGTTCGGTCATCGAACGCAAGCGTGCCCCGATGATGGCCTCTGCTTCGGACACCATGCGCTGGACCAACTCGTCGACGGTGGGGATGTCGTGGATCAGCCCCTGTGATGTGCCGACCGTCCAGATACCGGCGTCGGGATTACCGGTTTCGTATACGCTTCGCCCACGCGCTCCTGCTACCAGGTCGCGCACATCCTCGAATTGTCCGCCGCGGGAGAGTATGTCGACAACCTCTCGGCTGACGATGTTGCTTGCCACGCGTGCAGTATTGCGGAGTGGTCGGAAGATCAGTTCGGTCTGTGTTTCGTCTGCAGCGACGATGGCTTCTTTGATGTTCTGGTGGATCGGAGACTCGGTGGTGCACATGAATCGCGTACCCATGTTGATGCCGTCTGCTCCGAGCGCCAGCGCGGCGACCAGACCACGTGCATCGGCGAAGCCGCCGGAAGCGATCATGGGTATCGAAATCTTTTCTGCGGCAGCTGGAATCAAGACCAAGCCTGCGACATCGTCTTCCCCTGGATGGCCGGCGCACTCGAATCCGTCGATACTGATTCCGTCGACACCGCGATCCTGTGCTTTGACCGCATGTCGGACTGTTGTGCACTTGTGGAGCACTTTGATTCCGGCGTCATGGAAGATCGGCAGGTGAGGACCGGGATTGGAACCTGCGGTCTCGACGATCTTCACGCCTGAGTCGACGATCACCTGGCGGTACTCGTCGTACGGCGGTGGCGTGATCGACGGCAGAATTGTGAGGTTGACGCCGAACGGTTGGTCGGTCAGGTCGCGGCATCGGGCGATTTCGTTCGCCAGGTCGGCCGGCGTCGGCTGCGTGAGTGCAGTGATGAATCCCAATGCGCCGGCATTGGCAACGGCTGCGACGAGTTCTGCTCTGCCGACCCACTGCATTCCACCTTGGACGATGGGGTGGCGAACGCCGAACGTTTCCGTGAATGCTGTCGAGATCATGAAAATCCTTGTTGTTCTCTCGGGACGAATGGTCAGAGGTGGGATATTCCGGCGAGGTCACTGACGTATTCGCGTGCCCTCGTCGGATCGAAGGAGCGTGAGATCTGCAGTTTCTCGGCCTCGAGTGATCCTTCTGCGTGCGTGGCCAGGACTGACTGATATCCGCCGTAGTCGCGGGCGGTCAGATCCGCAATGAAGTTGAGTAGACGGAGACGCTTTTCGGCAGGAACTGCTGCAGCGTAGTATTTTTCGAGAACTACACGAATTTCGGGATTCTCCCAGTCTTCACCGCCGGGGCCGGTGGCGAGGAGGCCACCTGAGAGATCGGTGAGGATGGCGACCGCGTTGTGGAATCCATGTGCGAAGTGGTATTTGGCCATGTTGACGGCAAGCGGATCTGGTTGCCTGACACCGTGTGCTCCTGGCTTTGATCGAACGGCGGCGAGTTGAGCCAGTCCGCGCACGGTCTCGCTCCAGGTGATCAGTTCGGTGATCTTGCCCTTCACGTGGCCTGCCTTGTTGATGCCGTTGGCCTCGGCGATCAGTGAAGCTGCTCCGACCATGATGTCGAGTAGGGGCAACTTGTAGTTGATGGCGGTGAAACGGTGGTAATCGACAAACGCCAACGCGAGTGGTCCGGCAAGTTCGGGTTGACGGTTGAGGAAGACTCGATTTTTCGGTACTCGGACATCGTTGAAGACGGTGAGCGATTCGAGGAGTTTGTGTTTCGTGGAGATCGGAAATTCGAAGGAGTTGCGTTCTCCGGCTGCGTAGGGAGAGACGTACAGCTCGAGACCTGGTGTGTCGATCGGGATGGCGAAGGACACTGCGTAGTCGGCGTCTTCGGGGCCCATTGCGCGGGTGGGCAGCACGATCAACTCGTCGGCGTTCGCCGAGAACGAAGTGTGGCACTTCGCGCCGCGCACGGTGATGGAGTCGGCGTCCTCGTCGACGATGTGCAGGTAGAGGTCTGGGTCTGCCTGTTGGCGCGGTCCAAGTGACCGGTCACCCTTGACGTCGGTTTGCGCGACGGCGAGTGCGAGATCGCCGTCGCAGACCCGCTTGTAGAAAGCGCGCGCATTCTCGAGACCTTCACCGCTGGTTGCACGAAGAAGGGCGAACAGCGCATCGCTGCCCACCTCTTTGAGGACGATGGTTCCGCCGCCGCGCCGCGATACTTCCTCGATCAGGGCGCCGCGACGAATCAGGTCGTCCGCAGATGTCGGCGCCACGTAGAACGTGCTGACTGGGTCGCCGTCGACATCGGTGACCGCGAGGTCGGGTCGATCGTCGGCGATGTCGTAGCACAGTGCTGAATGATCTACTGCGAGAGTCAGTTCGGGTTCGGCGTAGACATCGGAAATCTTCTTGCCTCGGTAGAAGACTCGGCGATCGTCGCTGAGCCCTTTTCGGTACTGGTCACTGGATCGCACGGCCACTGGATACTTCCTTGATCTTCTGTCGCGGTTATTGCATTCAACTTAGCTTAACGATCGTTAAGTAAGTGTGCAATCATCATGTGCTCGACGATTTCCGGCCACTCATGGCGCAGGTGACGAATCAGGCCGTGGTGAAGATCGATTTGGTCTGGAAGTATGCGGCCAGGCCTTCCGGTCCAAGCTCGCGACCGATGCCGCTCGCCTTGGTGCCTCCGAACGGTGCTCCGAAATCGAGTGTGTAGCCGTTGATCCCGAACGAACCGGTATCGACTGAGCGGGCTATTTCCATTCCGCGGTCGAAGTCGGCAGTCCACACGGTTCCACCGAGGCCGTACTCGGAATCGTTGGCGATTGCGATGGCCTGTGCCTCGTCGGTGTATGGAATGACAGAGAGTACGGGGCCGAAGATCTCTTCGGTTGCAATCGTGTGGTTTGCGGAGACGTTACCGAAAACGGTTGGCTCCAGGAACCATCCGCGTTCGAGTGTGCGCGGTCGTGATCCGCCGGTCGTGATCCGTGCGCCTTCCGCAGTGCCTGCGGCGATGAAGGACTCGACACGTTCGCGCTGCCCGGCGCTCACGAGAGGGCCGATGAAGGTGGTGGGATCCAACGGGTCGCCCACCGGCAGCGACTCGACCATTGCGGTGACGGCATCGAGCACTTCCTCGTAGCGTCCGACGGGAGCGAGAATTCTTGTCGAGGCGTAGCAGGTTTGTCCGGTGTTGATCAACGATGCCGTCGCCAAACCTGCCATCGTCGCGTCGAGGTCCGCATCGTCGAGAATGACTGCGGCGGACTTGCCGCCGAGTTCGAGCGATACCGGACGCAGAAGTTGTCCGCAGGTTGCTCCGATGTGTCGGCCTGCCGGTGTAGAGCCAGTGAACGCGACCTTGTGTACACCCGGATGAGCGACGAGGTATTTGCCGATTTCGGGTCCGCCGGTGATGATGTTGAGAACACCGGCAGGAAGACCGGCCTCCATTGCGGCCTCCGCCAGGACGAACGCGTCGAGCAAGGTCTCGGGTGACGGCTTCAGTACGACAGTGCATCCCGATGCGAGCGCGGGGGCGATTTTCATCATTGCGAGAAGAGATGGGAAGTTCCACGGTGCAATCGCGGCAACAACACCGATCGGTTCTTTCCGAACGATGGTGGTTCCCGTTCCGGCCAGCGCGTGACGGGGTTCTTCGAGCTCGGTCGTGCGGGCAAGCGCGGCGTAATAGCTCAGAAGCCCTGAAGGTCCCTGTCCTTCAGCGACAGTGGAGATCGATACGGGCATTCCGTTCTGCTGGCTGACCAATCGGGCTGTGAGGTCGGCGCGACGCCCCAAGGCTGCGGCAAATTGATCCAAGGCGTCGGCTCGGTCGGCAGGCTCGAGTCGCGACCACGTCCGGAAGGCCCGGCCCGCCGCCGCGACGGCAGAATCGACGTCGTTTGGTGCGCTGCCCGGCACGCTGCCGATCTTCTCTTCTGTGCTGGCCGAGTGCACCGAGATGGCGTCCGAAGTCGTCGGTGATTGCCAGGTTCCGTCTATGTAAAGGGCGG
The DNA here is from genome assembly GCF_001647205.1 of Rhodococcus sp. EPR-134. Taxonomy (NCBI): domain Bacteria; kingdom Bacillati; phylum Actinomycetota; class Actinomycetes; order Mycobacteriales; family Nocardiaceae; genus Rhodococcus; species Rhodococcus sp. EPR-134. The sequence goes on along the minus strand of NZ_LVCT01000028.1, from coordinate 2,562 downwards.
AGTGAGTGAGAATCATGCAGGCTCCTTGCGGTGGGTGGGTGTGCGGGGATCGGGGCGCTCACGTGGACGTAGGCAAACCGCCACACTCATTGACTTAGCGATCGTTATATAAGTCATTTGACTCACAAGCTATGTTGCTCCGCCTGTGGATGTCAATGGTCGAGGTGTCCGGCCGTGCATGAGAGTGGTGACCTGATCGGCGGCTTCACGCACAAGTTTGCCCAGTGCGGCGATCCGCTCCCCGGTCAGTGAGGACGGGGCATCGACCAAGCAGAGGATCAGCGCCGGTGTCGAGTCCTGGGCGAAGGCGACGGCATTGACGGACAGCAATTGATAATTGGCGTCGAGGTCGAGTGTTCCGACCGCGACATCCGCGGACAGAAGACGTCGCGCTTCTCTCAGTGCGAGTGCTGCCCTCTGGCCGCCGACTCCCGGGCCGCGCATCTCGGCGACGGCGTCGGAAATTGAACGTTCTTGTTGGCGAAGGCATTCCACGGCGAACCCGCGCTCTCGAATGGCCGTGAGGATTGGCTCGTACTCCGACCGTAGAAGTGCGGCCTCCGTGTCCAATGCCTCCTTGCCGAGGAGAAACCATTCGTGGAGGTCGTTCTCGTCGAACCATGCGGCAAGGCCTGCACCCAGTGGAGGTGCCATCAGCACATTGTCGCCGATGCGCAAGCCGAGAGTTCCGCTGCGCTTGGAGATCGGTTGAATTGCCTCGGCGACAACGAGGTCGGCGCCGGATCGGATGAATCCGAGACAGGCCAGTTCGGATGTGTCGGCCAGTTCTTGCATGACGGTGCGTGAAAGATCGACGACATCGATTGCGCGGGAAGCGGCTTGGCCGATGGGGACTAGCGCCGGGCCGAGTTGGTAGGTCTTGCGGATCGGGTGACGGACGAGCCAGCCGGCCTCGGCGAGAGCGACGACCATGGGGTAGCAGGTCGCCTTTGCGACGCCGAGGTGTCGTGCGATATCGGCGAGGCTCCGCCCCGCCGTGGGGTCGGATGCCAGCAGTTCGGTCAGCATGACGATTCGATCGGTTTGAGGGGAATTTCGTGCCATGTGTTCGCATAATGCCACTCTGGCGTCGCACTGTGACCCACGATACAGTGGAATGACTTAGCGATCGTTAATCAAGCGGCAAACTCCGGAAGGAAATACATGATTGTCAACGGTGGCGAATTACTTGCCAGAGCACTAGCTGAAGCGGGCACAACCGAGGTCTTCACCCTGCACGGAGGGCACTTGGATGCTTTCCTCGTAGCCTGTCGACGTCACGGCATCCGGCTCACCGACACCCGACACGAAGCCACTGCGGGACACGCTGCGGATGCGTACGCGCGAGTGACGGGCAATTACGGCGTTTGTGTAGTCACCTCCGGCCCGGGCTTCACGAATGTCTACACCGCGCTGACCAATGCACTCCTCGATCGCACGCCGACTATCTTCGTCGTCGGTGCTCCGCCGATGCGTGAGACCGAGACGAATCCGCTTCAGGGTGGTTTCGATCAGATTGCCGCAGCTGTTCCGGTGACCAAGTGGGCATACCGCATCACCGATCCGGCACGCGTCCCCGAGATAGTTGCTCTGGCAATTCGTAAGGCGACGACCGGAATTCCGGGGCCGGTGCTGCTCGAAGTGCCGATCGACGTGATGTTCGGTGAAGCCGACGAAGACACCGTGAGATTTCCGGTGAACTACACCGTGAGTGCGAGGTCGGGTCCGACTGCTGCAGCGGTCGAGGCCGCTCTCGATCTGCTCGGTGAAGCGACGAACCCCGCCATTGTGATCGGAGGTGGCGTCACTTTCTCCCATGCGAGCGCGGCGCTGGTGGCGTTCGCGGAAACGGTGGACGTGCCGGTGTTCTACCCCGGGAAGTCCGATGGAGCGGTACCCGCAAGCCATCGACTGGCCGGCGGCGGACTGTTGGCGATCGGCTCGTTACCTGCCCTTGGGTATCCGACCCCCGACGTGGTATTCGTTGTCGGTGCCCGAGCCGGGATGTTCACCGGCGGACGCACCAGCTTGTTCCCCGGTGCGCGGTTGGTCCAGATCGACGTCGACGCGTCCGAAATCGGGCGTATGCAGGACGTGGACGTTCCGATACTTGCCGACTGTCGAGAAGCGCTCATCGCTTTGAAAACTGCTGCTGATCAACGTCAATGGCCCAATTGGAGTGCCTGGGTCGATGCCGCCACCAGTGCGAAACATGCGCACCGGCATGGTTTCGAGGACGAAGCGACGGAAAGCGGTAAGGCGCATCCGTACTTTGCAGCGCGCGCGATCGTCGAAGCCTGCCCGCCCGGTACTACTTTCGTGATGGACGGTGCCGAGGCGCCGTCGTGGGGCGAGTTCTTCACTACCACCGAAGAGGTTGGTGGTGTCTTGAGGCTCGGCTACCTCGGATGCCTGGGTGTGGGGCCCGGTTTCGCAATCGGCGCACATCGGGCACGACCGGAATCACCCGTTGTGCTCATTACCGGTGACGGCGCGGCAGGATTCCACATCCAGGAATTCGACACAATGGCCCGTCATGGAATACCTGTTGTGACAGTGATA
>NZ_LVCT01000027.1:0-16837 GCF_001647205.1 Rhodococcus sp. EPR-134 | reverse complement strand
TACGAGAAGGTCGCCGAGGCCTTCGGTGGATACGGTGAGCGTGTTAAGGATGTCGCCTCCATCGCCGACGCTATGAAACGCGCGTTCGACGCGGGAGTTCCCGCATGTATCAACGTCGAGGTGGACCCGCACGTAGTCCACCCCATCACGACGATGATGCTCGGTGACGTCACAAGTACTGACGAAATCGTTGTCCCGTACTACGAGAACATTCCTCGCTGATGCCGGGGCGAATGGAAGGTGCAGTAGCCGTCGTGATCGGCGGAGCATCCGGTATCGGTTGGGCAACAGCGCAATTGCTGGCTGCCGAAGGTGTGGGCGTCGTGATAGGCGACATCGACATCGAAGGCGGGCGGAAACGCGCCGTAGAACTCGGTGGGCGAGCTGAAGCAGTCCGGGTCGATGTCGTCGACGAAGAATCGGTCAAGGTGATATTCGAGGGGGCCCAGGCGCAGCATGGTCGGCTGGATATCGCGGTCAATTGTGCCGGGGTGAATCTGCCGGGCTACATAACGGATTTGGAGGCGCAAAGTTGGCGGCGAACCGTTGACATCTGTCTCACCGGAGGTTTCTTCGTGATCAAGCATGCGGCGCGTGCCATGGCTGCCGGTGGATCGATCGTCTCCATTACCTCATTGAACGCACGCCAGGCGGCTGCAGGTTTTGCAGGATACTGCTCCGCCAAAGCTGGCCTCGCCATGCTCACCGAGGTTGCGGCACTCGAACTCGGAGACCGGGGGATACGCGTCAACGCGGTTTCGCCAGGTCTTGTCGAAACGCCACTTGTCGAGGGTCTCACCGGTGTGCCGGCTATTCAGGCGGACTTCACCGAGAACACTCCGCTCGGACGTAATGGGTTGCCACGCGACGTTGCCGAAGCGGTGTTCTTCCTCGCTTCCGATGCTTCTTCGTGGATCACGGGCGAGGTTCTCGATGTCAACGGCGGTGCCCACTTACGTCGGTACCCGGACGTGATGAAACACATCGAGGCGATGCAATAGCTCGTCGAGAGTTCGTCGGTTCTGATAGCGCCCGGTGTCGTCCACGCGCCCGGGCCGGAAGTTACGTCCAATCCAGAAAGGGCTTTTCACGATGTGCTCGCAATATCGCCTTGCCGATGAGTCTCGACGCCACGCTGCTGCACGACCAGACGCCCTCGCGTTGACAGGTCGAGACGGGTCGATGACGTTTGCCGAGCTCGACCTCCGCACCAGTCGGCTGGCCAACGTTCTTCTCGACCTGGGTTGTAGATCTGGAACCAGGGTGGCCGTGGTGGACAGAGGCTCGACTCAAGTCGTCGAGATCGTACTTGCGGCAGCGAAGATCGGGGCAGTGGCAATCCCGATCAATTGGAGGTTGTCCGGCGCCGAGGTTGCCGAGGTGCTCGCCGACGCGGACGCTCGTGTGTTGTTCTTCCACAGTGAATTCGAGGGTGTGGTCTCGGCGGTGCAGGCATCGGAAGGGGCGAAGCTGCGTGTCGTGAAGATCGACGGTTCCGAGGAGTTCGACTACGAAGCGCGATCGGCAGGCGCAAGTTCGGTCGATCCGGGATGGCGCGGAAGCCTGGACGACGTTGTACTGCAACTGTATACATCCGGAACGACGGCAAAACCCAAAGGTGTTCTCACATCCAACAGGAACCTGGAGGCATGCACGCGAACCGGCGGGCCATGGGGATTCGACGAATCCTCGGTCAGCTTGTGTGCGATGCCCCTGTTCCACATCGGTGGATTGGGTTGGGCGCTCGTGGGACTTGCGAATGGCGCCCATAACGTCGTTCTCCCAGAATTCACACCTGCCGGTCTGTTGGAAGTACTGGAAGGGATGAGTATCACCAATACCTTTCTCGTGCCTTCCGTCATCGGGATGCTGGTCGACGTACCAGGCGCGCGAGAGCGCAATTTCGCAACTCTCCGATCCATCGCTTACGGTTCCTCGCCGATCACACCATGGGTCTTGAAGCGAGCTCTCGAGACGTTCCGCAAGCCCCTGTTCCAGGTCTACGGGCTGACCGAAACGCATGGAGCAGTAACACAACTCGATTCTTGTGACCATGCGGTGGACGGCGAGAAGGTCGGACTGCTGCGCTCGGTCGGAAAACCCTACCCCTGGGTGGACTTGAAGGTGATGTCACCGGAAGGCGAGGAAGTTGCGGTCGGCGAGGCCGGCGAGATCTATGTCAGGTCTCCGCAAACGACCGAAGGTTACTACCGACGGCCGGAAGAGACTGCCGCTGCGATAGATACCGACGGGTGGTTCCATACCGGCGACGTGGGACGGGTCGACAGCGAGGGCTACGTCTACATCACCGATCGGATGAAGGACATGATCATCACGGGTGGAGAGAACGTCTATCCCATCGAAGTCGAATCGGTCATCGCCGACTATCCGGGAGTATCCCAAGTTGCCGTCATTGGAGTGGAGGATCCACTGTGGGGCGAGGCGGTCAAAGCCGTCGTAGTTGCTGCTGCAGGGCATCAACTCGATACCGACTCGATTTCAGGTTTCGTTCGAAGCCGACTTGCCGGCTACAAGTGCCCCAAGTCCATCGAGATAGTCACGGAACTTCCGTTGGGTGCTACGGGCAAGATCCTCAAGCGCGAACTTCGGGCGCGATATTCGACAGTATGAGAATCAACGTGCACGCTTGCGGCCGGGCTTGCATCCAACCGTATTCAGTGCGATGACGGCGTACTTCTGAGCTACCTCTTCCGGGGTGAGTTCTCCCTCGGCGTGATACCAGCGCGGAATCGACTGGCACATCGCGAGAAGTGCGCGGGTGGTCTCGGGCACGTCTGCTACTGAGAAGAGACCTCGTTCCGAACCCTCGGTGACTATGCCGAGCACCAATTCTTCGACGCCCTTGCGTACGACACGATATCGCTGTCGGTGTTCGGGGCTGAGGTAGCGCACTTCCCCCTCGAGGGCTGCCAACCGAGAGCGGGTCGTCATACGAAGCACGATCGCTTCGACGACGTTGGTGAGCTGTTGTCGAGGGTCGTCTCCGCCGTCGGCGTACGCGCTGTGGGCACGAGCGAGGACGTCACTGGTCGAAATCTCCAGCAGAGCAAGGAGGATCCCTTCTTTGCTCTGGTGGTGGTAGTAGAGGGCGGGGATCGTCACGCCGACGCGGCGTGCGATCTCGCGTATCGAAGTACCGTGGAACCCGTTGTCGTAGAATCCTTCGAGGGCGGCTTCCAGGATAGGAGTCAGCTCGAGCGGCTCGATCCGTCGCCAACTGGCTGTGGCGTCCTTCGCCGAATCTTTCGTGGCCATACGTGGTCCCCTAGCTATCGCTCGATAATGCTCGGGGAGATACTACGCCGCGACGAAGTCACAACAACTGCACGTTGCTCAGTTTCCACTCGCCGTCCTCGCGGACCAGCGAAAGTTGCATCCGGTTGCGGTCGATTCTCGGATCGGGGGAGTTGGTGTTCGTGATCGTCTGATCGAGGAACACGAGAACCTCGGCGTTGTCGCGATCACTGCTCGCCAGCCCGGCTGAAATGATCTGAGCGGACGAGGTCGCCTGATACTGCACGATCATATTCTGAAGGTTGGCTGCCACCTGGGCGTACTGACCGGCGAATTCGCCGACAGAATTGTCACGGACCACGGAGAGATTCTGATCGAGGTTCTGGAAGTTGTACGTCGCAAGATCAGTGGCGAATTGCCGTCCGCTGTCCAGGGCGCTGATACGCGCGTTTTCGTCGACCGATTTCTGCCAGGTCGCGAATGCGCCCCATCCGAGCGCCGCGACCACGACCAGGGCGCCGGCAACGATCGCTACGGTCTGCTTGCGAAGCCGCTTGGGCTTGTCGACGATTGTGGGCGTCTGGGGTTCGGTTGTCTCGGTCATTGCGTTCCTTGTACTAGTAGTGCGGCAAACGAGTTGTCACCGAGAACGGTGTTCTGACCACCGTTGAGGCCCAGACGAATCGACGTTCCGTCACCGGCTGCGACCGTTCCGAGGGCAGGATCGTATTCAGCAACCCCGTCGATCGTTCCAGTTCCGGTGGGGATGTTCTGCGATCCGCGATTCTGGATCCGGCCCGACTGGTCCGCGCAGTGTTGGTTCTTGTCGAGCGTGGTCGGTGAGGTGTCCTGTACCGATCGCCGGGGCGTGTTGTAGATACAGACCGGTCCGAGTGCTGTGATCAGATCAAGCTGTGCCCGTCCGTCTTTGACGATACTTCCGAACTTCTCGAATCCTTTGGGCACCACCACCAACAAGGCATCGACGGCGGGCATCCGTGCAGTGACGATCTGAGTGGAGACGAGAGAATTGGCCAACAGCAGACTGAACGGCTCACGACTCTGTTCGATGAGAGGCAGTATCTGATTGTCGAGAACACTCGGGCTTCGATCGAGGAGTGTGCGCAGTTGCGGATCGGAGTTTCGTACCTGATCTGTCAATTGGCGAAGTGTGAGTGCAACTTCGGGAAGAGCATCAACATTTTCCTCGTTCGCAGTGAACAGTGAGCGCGAGTTCTCGACGAGTGTGTTGACACGCGGTTGATCGGATTGGACAGTGCGCGCGAGCACGTCGAAGTTGTCGACGAGCGCCTGCAGATCCGGACCCAATCCGTTCAATCCCTCGCCGAGTTCGTGCGAGAGGGTTCGCAGGTCTGCCGGATCGACGGTGTCGGCAGCAGCGTTGAAATTCGCAATCACGGTTCCCAACGCGACCGGGATCGAAGTGCGCTCAGTCGGAACGACGGAACCTTCAACCAGATACGGGCCGCCGTCGGTCTGCGAGGACAACTGAACTTTCAATACCGGAACGGCGGTGTCCTGGCTGATGGCCACATGCGAATCGTTGGGGATCTGTTTGTCGGCGGCGATGCTCAACGTCATCACGACGAGGTCCTGGGCAGAGTCCACCTCCACCGACTCGACGTCGCCGACGGTGACTCCGCGATAGGCCACTTCCGAACCGGGAGCGATTCCGGCCGCGTTCTCCAATTCGACGATGACCGAGAAGGTTCCGGTGAACGGATCTCCGGCACCGACTTGCCGGAGTACGTACGTCGTGCTGACCACCGCGATGAGGAGAAAGGCGGCGATCTCGAAATAGACGGTTCGGTTCTTCATCGCGTTCCTCCTTGCAGGGGTGTCGTGATCGGCAGTTCCCGATCGGAGGCGGGCAGAGGTGGCAGTGGCGGTGCGGCGCCCGGGATTATCTCGTTGAGCACTCCGGTCACGGTGCCCTCGACATCGACGTCGAGGTCGATGTTCACGTAATCGCCTGGGCTGGCACGCTCGAGGAGCACTCTTGCGTTGTCCAGGTTGGCCATCGTCTCACCCAGTGTCGGCCCCATTGCCGAGAACTGGTCGAGGATGGGTGACAGTCGTCCGGTGATCTCGGAAATCTGGTCGGCCGACTGGTCGAGTACGGAATTGGTTGCGGTACTGAGCCGATCGGTTTCGTCGAGTAGATCGAGGAGCGGTTGTCGTTGGTCGGCGATCACGCCCAATGCGGGTGTGAGTGTGCGCAAGCCTTCGTCGATGGTGGCGCTCTCGTCTCCGATCAGAGCGCTGAGCCGGTTCAGTGAATCCAGTGCCGAATTGATCGATTCCTTTCGGTCGTCAAGTGTTCCGAGAAAAGTGTCAAGGCGTGCAAGCAGATCGCGGATCGTCTCCTCCCTGCCGTCGAGAATCTGATCAGCCTCACTGACGATGTTCTTGACCTGCGCCAACCCACTGCCGTTCAACAGAGTTCCGACGGCGCCGAGCAGTTGTGCGACATCGGGTCCGCGCACGGTCTCCGATCGCTCGATGGTGGAACCTGGTTCGAGAATGGGGCCCGCTGGATCGACCGGAACTTCGAGGTTGACGAACGCATCGCCGATCGGGGTCGACAGTTCGATCCGAGCGCGGGTGCCGACAGGTAGTTCGATGTCCGACGCGATTTCGGTATGTACCACGGCTGCAAAGGTTTGCGCGCTCATCGACGTGACTCTGCCGACCACTGCCTGGCCGATCCGCACCTCGCCGCCGACGGGAAGTAACGACGCGTCGACGAATTCCATGTTCAGCGGGTACGACTCTCCTGGCAGACCGCGTCCGAGGGGGAGGTGCTGGAAGTTGAGACTGCAGCCGGTCAATGGCGCGGCGATGACAAGTGCCACGACAACGCTCACCACGGACTTGTTCGACGCCATCAGTTACCCCCACCGAGGATGCGTGCCAGGTCGGAGCTGCCTGCCGAAGGAAATTCGATGGGATTGACGATTCCCGGCCCTGTGCACAGCGGTATCGGCATCTTCTCGCACAGTTCTCTCGTCGTGTCGAACTGTGAGAGATCGGTGGCGACGTTCAATCGTGCTCTGGCTCGGCCTTCTTCGGTGACGAGGTTGGCGACGTTCTCGAATCCCGTTGGTGCCGTTTCGATGATCTCGCGCAGTTGATCCTGTTTGGTCGCGACTGCACCGGCCAACTGTGCGAGCGTACCCAGATCGGCGGTGACCGCCTCGCCGTGTTCGGCGAGTAGCGCTGAGACCTGTCCGAGCAACGTGGTCAGGGAATCGAGCGCCCCGCTGATGTCTTCTCGCTGGGCGCTGAACGTGCGGGCGGTGACTGTCACCGAGTTCGACAGGGAGTCGACCTTGGTCTGGTTGTCCGCGATCAACTGCACGAGGGTGTTCAGGTTCTTCACCAGTTCGGAGATGTCGGGACTTGCACCCGCCAGTACCGAACTGGCCTGTGAGATGGACCGAACGGCATCGTTGAATGCTTGCCCGTTGCCGTCCAACGCGTGGGCGCCTTCTCCGATGAGGTCACCGATCCCGCCGCCGTCGGCGCCAGGGCCGAGCGCCACCGTCAATTCGTTCACCGATGCGGTGAGTTGGTCCCACGTCAGCGGGGAGTGAGTGCGTTCGAGAGGGATCACCGCGCCGTCGATGAGGAACTCACCGTCCTCGTAGCCGGGGCCGAGTTCGATCGTGCGGTCACTGATGACCGAGGGAGACAGGACCCAGGCCTGCGCGTCGGCGGGTATACGTGTTCCGGATGGCAGGCTCAGCGCCACTCGTACCCGGGACCCTTCCGGCGTGACGCTCTCGACCCTCCCGCTGGGAACTCCCAGAATCGTCACTGTGTTCCCGGTGAAGATAGCGTCGGTCGAGGTGAATTCGGCGGTGAGAGTGAGTCTGTGTTCGTCACGCGTGACGAACAGGACGGCACCGATCGCGCAGATCACAATCGCTGCCAGCACGGCGAGTTTCTTGACGGTCGTGGTCATCGACACCCCTGAACGAGCCCGACGACGCACAACCAATTGTCCGGGATGAGGGTGGAGGGCGAGTTGAGGTCGAGCCAGTTGCCGTTACCGGTCGCGTTGGTGACGTAGCGGACGCTGGGGGCGAAGTTGTCGAGCAGTGTGGTCAGTGATTGTTCGTTCTCGGACAGAACTCCCGTCACCACGTGGATGTCTCCCATGACCGAGTCGATCAAAGCCTGGTTGTCGCCCAGGAACTGGGCAAGTGTGGTGCTCAACTGATTCAGGTCTTGTACAAGCGCATTCAGCACATCTCGCCGGTCGGCGATCGTGGACATCACCAGATCCGCATTCCCCAGAAGGGTTTCCAGAGTGTCCTTCTGCTCGATCAGTGTTGCGGTCGTCTGCTGCGCTCCGGTGAGAAGGGAACGGAGCGCAACGTCGTTGTCGTTGACTACTCCGGAGAGTGCGTCGATTCCCTCGAGTGAGCGGCGAATGAGTTCGGGATCGTCCGGTGAATTGTCGGACACCGCGGTCAGCATGTTTCGCAGTTGTTGCAGATCAAGGTTTTCCGACGTGGATTGTGCTCCTCGACCGAGATCGTCGAGAGTGAAGGGAACGCTCGTGTTCTCGATGGGGATGGTCGAACCTGCGGGTAACGAGCGCGATCCGTTCGGAGTGACGTCGAGCGAGCGTCGGCCGAGCAGAGTCGAGATCTTGATGTCCGCACGGGAGTCTTCGCCGAGAGTGACGCCGTCGTCGAGTCGGAAGGTGACTTCAACCGAGTTGCCGCTGACCGCCAACGAGGTGACCACCCCGCTCGGGACTCCCGCGACGTTGACCGGATCGTCCTGCGTCAACCCGGTGGCGTTGGCAAAGACGGCGTGGTACTCGTTGGTCTTGACCTTCAAGATCAGTTGAGGGACAACGAGTGCGGCCAGAATCACACCGACTCCGACGAGGATGCAGATGATTCCGTTGCGGACCGGGTTCTTGACGGTGAGCCAGTTCATCGGCACACCGCCGAACGCTCGGGGCCGCCGAGGGTCACCGATTGGTCCAGCGCGCTGAGCCGGAAGTTGCAGATGTAGATGTTCGCCCAGCTTCCGTAGCTCATCGCGATCCCCAACTGGGTGAACAGTTGATCGAAAGCGGTGATACCGGTCGCCAGCGACTCACGGTTGTCGACGACGACGCTGGCCGACTGATCGATCGAAGTCAGCGCGCCAGCCAAGTCCGGTTCCACGCCCGTCACCAAGTCCTGAAGTGAAGAAGTCAGGGCGCCTGCGGAATCCACTGCGGCCGAGATCTGTTGGCGGTCCTGTGCCAAACCGCCGACCAGTGTGTCGAGCGTGTTGATCATCTCGACGAAGTTGGGTCGATTCGTCGTGGTCACGGTAAGGACCCGGTCGAGGTTGTTCAGTAGTTGGTCCAAGATCGCGTCCCGGGACGTCAAGTTCTCGGTGACGGCAACAGTGCGCTCCAGCAGGCTTTCGATGGTGGAACCTTGTCCTTGGAATACCTGGACGACCTGTGCGGCAAGCTCGTTGACTTCTGCGGGGTCAAGTGCGTCGAACAGGGGACGGAATCCGCCGAGGATGTCGGTGAGGTCGATCGCCGGCTGAGTCTGTTCCACGGGAATTGTGGCCCCGGGGGAGAGGTAGTTGCCTGTTGCGCGTTCGGCCTGTCCGGGTTCGATCGAAATTGTTCGCGCTCCCAACAGGTCTGCGTACCTCACCACAGCGCGACCGTCGGACGGAATACGTTGTGCAGATTCGAGTTCGAAGCCGACGACGGCTTGGTTGTTCACCAGCTCGACGCTGTCGACGCGCCCTACTCGCACCCCGGCGATCTGAACATCGCTGCCGGTGACCAGGCCGGAGGCATTGACGAAGACGGCCCGGTACTGCGAACTCGACCCGGAGACTGGGTTGATCAGGGTGCTCACCACAACCACGGTGGCGAGAATCGACAGTGCAGCAAACAGTCCGAACCTGATCAGAGATTTCTTCACGCTCATCCGCCCACCACCGTCGTGCCGCGAAATACCGGCCCCGCCACGAGAGTGTCCAAAGCTGTACCGCCCTGGGTGAGAGCCGAGATCAGGGACTGTTCGGCAGGGCTGCCGACCGGGCCGACGGTTCCGCCGAACGCGGTCGCGGCGGCAGGACAGTTGGGTCCGCGGGTTCCGTCGTACTGTGGGCAGTCGGTCTTTCCGTACGGATACAGATCTGTGACGGACAGCCGTAGATCGGTGCTGAGCCACGGACCATGCGCCAACGCGGGCGGGAGCTTGATCGTGAGATTGCGCAGGCCGTTGTAGAAGGTGGTGATGTGGTCCGGCCGCGAAGTGATTGCGCCGGTCAGGGAATCGGCGTCGTCGACCAAGGTGATCATGCGGTCGCGATTGTCACCGATCAGACTCGTGGCAGCAGCTCCCGTGCTGGTGCCGGCACGCAGAAGCCCCGCCAACCCGTCGGATTTCTCGACGACGGTCTTGGATGTGGTGATGGAGTTCTCGAATGCGGCGAGCATGTCCGGCGCACTCGTCGAGAGACTGTCGGCGAGGGTGGCTATGTCGTCGAGGTCGTCACCGAGTCCGTCGATGACGGGCTGCGCACCGACCAACGCTTGGTGGACTGAATCGAGCGATTCGCCGATCTGGTTTCCCTTGCCGCTCAACGCGTCCGAGACTGCCGTGAGTGCGACGTTGATGTCGGCGGGGTCGAGGGAAGAAACGAGCGAGTAGATCCGTGAGATCGATTGGTAGAGCTGGACCGCGACTTCGGACTGATCGGATACCAATTCGGTACCCGGCACGAGAGCAGGACCACGCGAGAGTCCGTCAGGTTGAATCAAGTCTACGAAGAAGTCACCGAAGATGTTGCGGGGCATCAGTCGCACCTGACTTGTCGACGGTATGTCCTCGAACGCTTTCTCGTCGATCGCGAGTGAGACAGTCGAAGCGGTGGTGCCCGGCTCGATCTCGGCCACAGCGCCGACGACGACGCCGCGGTACTGTACCGAGGATCCGACTCGCAGCGCACCGGCACTGGCGGGGACGACAGCACTGACCTGCGGTGTGGAACCGGTGGAGTCCGTACCTCTGCTGAACAAGAAGACGTAGGCGAGGATCAGGATGACCACGGCGAGTAAACCCCGCAGTGCCAGGGTGATTCGGCTGGAATTCGTGACGATCATCCGGTCAGCCCGGGTACGTGAGGTTTGAGTCCCCACAGCGCAATGGTCATCGCGACGTCGGTGAAGGCCAGGAAGACGATGCTGGTGCGCAACGCTCGTCCGGCGGCTCGTCCGACGCCTTCGGGTCCACCCGTCGCGGTGTAACCGTAGTAGCAGTGCACGAGGGTCACGACGACCGCGAACACCATGACTTTTATCAAGGACAACCAGATGTCGTTGGGAGAGAGGAAAAGACTGAAGTAGTAGCCGTACGTTCCCTCCGACTGGCCTTTGACCCGGATCACCGCAAGCGCCGTTGCCATGTACGAAGCAAACAGGCCGACCAGGTACAGCGGGACCACCGCGATGAGCGCCGCGATCAGTCGGGTGGTGACCAGGTACCGCAGCGAGGGAATCGCCATGACTTCGAGCGCGTCGATTTCCTCGGAGATCCGCATCGCTCCGAGCTGCGCGGTGAATCCGGTTCCGACCTTGGCTGCCAGGGTGATTGCGGCAACGAGTGGTGCCACCTCGCGAGTATTCGCGATGGCGGACATCACGCCGGACAGCGGTGCGAGGCCGACGAGGTTGAGTCCGCGGTAGCCCTCGAGTCCGATCTGGGAACCGGCGAAGAACGAGATCGCGAAGATCACGACGACGCTGCCGCCTCCGGCGAGCAGGGTGCCCGAACCGAATGCCACCTGGGCGACGAGACGGGCGACTTCACGCCAATAGCGCTTGAGGGTTGCGGGAATCGAGGTGATGACACGCGCGTGGAACGTGAACTGATCGCCGAGTCGACTCAGGCCGTCGACGGTCCGCGAACTGACCCGCTTGGCACGAATTGCGATGGGCAGGTGCATCAGTAGGCACCTTTCACCGAGACGAACAGTGGGTAGAACTGAGTAATTGCGAGGTTGGCGACAAACACGAGGACAAACGAGAGCACGACGGTCTCGTTGACTGCGTCGCCGACGCCTTGAGCTCCGCGCTTGACGGTCAGGCCCTTGTAGCAGGCCACGATTCCCGAGATGAGAGCAAAGGCAACGGCTTTGATGCCGGAGACGACGAAGTCGCTGGGTTGACTGAATTGAACGAGATTGCGCAGGAAACTCTGTGCGTTGCCGTCGAGTATCAGGACGTGAACGAAGAGGCTTGCGCCCAAACCGATTACGAGAACTATCGAGTTCAGTAGGAGGCAGACGACGGCAATGGCGATCATCCGGGGTACGACCAGGCGTTCGAGCACGGGTAGACCGAGCACTTCGAGTGCATCGATTTCCTCGCGTATCGTTCGCGCTCCCAAATCTGCGCAGATTGCGGAACCGCCGACACCGGCGATGATCAGGGCGCACACCAGGGGGCCGGCCTGTCCGATGATGAGGAACGCGACGACGGCACCGCTGTACGCACCCGCGCCGATTTGATCTGCGAGCGCACCGATCTGCAGTGCTACCCCGACACCGAGGGGAATCATCACCAGAGCGGACGCGACCGAGGTGACGTGGGCGAGAAACCACATCTGGTCGAGCGCCTCACGCCAGGCGAGGCGCTTGTGTCGAAGAGATGTGAACGCCGCAACGCACATGCGAACGGTGAAGGTGAAGAGCAGTCCGATCTCGGAGAGCAGGTTCGAGAACATGTTCGTCTTGGCGGGGGAGACGGCAGTTGTTTCCCCGGTTGTTCCATTCCCGGTCGTCGTAGCTTCGGTGCTCACGCCATCCCCCTCTCCGGCCGAATCGTTCTGGTCGGGTTTCTTCGATCACACTCGGGAGCTCGAAGTGCTCCAGGTCACGTTCGGAGACGGTATCAGGAAACTGACTCTGAAGTAAGTTCCATTTCGGCCACTTCATCACCGGGCGCGAATGTCGACGCGGAACTTTCGTTTGCGTCCACGCAACCTTCCCGGCGAGAGCCCGAAATGCGGCGGGTGCACAATGAGTGAATGCCACGATCAAGCCCCATTTCCGCTTGGAAGTCCCTTCGCGAAGGCAACGAGCGATTTGTCAACGACGCGTCCATTCACCCCAGCCAGGGAATCGCGGACCGCGCGAAACTCGTCGATGGGCAGCACCCCACAGCGGTGCTGTTCGGTTGCGGTGATTCGCGCGTAGCCGCCGAGATCATCTTCGACCAGGGTCTCGGCGACATGTTCGTCGTGCGCACTGCAGGTCACGTGCTCGACGATTCGGTGCTCGGTTCCATCGAGTACGCGGTTCACGTGCTCAACGTGCCGCTCATCGTCGTACTCGGTCACGACGGTTGCGGTGCCGTGAAGGCAACGCTCGACGCCCTGGACGAGGGCGCAGTTCCCGACGGATTCATCCGCAGTGTGGTCGAGCGTGTTGCTCCGTCCATCCTGATGGGCCGCAACGAGGGCTTGTCCACCGTGGACGAACTCGAAGGCCGTCACGTCGTGGAGACCGGCTCGCTGATCATGCAGAGGTCCCGGATCATCGCCGACAAGGTGGACAAGGGTGCGTGCGCGATCGTCGGCGTCACGTACACGTTGTCCGACGGTCACATGCGAGTTCAGGGCGCAGTCGGCGACATCGGCGAGAGCGTCGAGACCGTCGAGGGTTAGATCTTCCGGGGCAGTGGTACCTGGCAGCAGACAATGGGTACCGACACGCCGCCTCAGCTGACGGTTAGTGGACCCTGCGCCAACTACCGTTGAGTCCGTGTTGGAACCTAATGGACCACTGCCCCCCGCGATCTACTGGCGTCGCCGGGCGCTGGCCATTGGTGCCGCCGTCATTGCGCTGGCGTTGATCATCTGGGCGGCGTCCGCCCTCTTCGGCGGTGGAAGTGATACCCCGGAGGCCGATTCGGCCGCTGCGAGTTCCTCGCTGACGACGGACGTCTCCTTCACCCCCAACCCTTCCGGTTCCAACGCGCCGGAGGGTGGCGGTGGCTCGGGTGGCGGCGCTGCCGGTGGATCAGGTGGCTCGGGCACGCAGGCTTCGGGATCGTCTTCGTCTTCTTCGTCGACCACCGGGGCTCCGGTCCCGGCCGGTCAGTGCGCCGACTCGTCGCTGGCAGTCAAGGCCACCGCAGACAAGGCGACCTTCGCTCCCGGCGAAGAGCCGTCGTTCACGATCGTCATCACCAACATCGGTTCGGCACCCTGTGATCGAGATCTGGCGGGCGGCCTTCAGCAGGTGCTCGTCTACAGCATCGACGGCAAGACCCGGTTGTGGTCCAACGTCGACTGCTACCCACAGCCCGCAGCCGACGTACGCAATCTCGCGCCCGGCGAGCAAGCTGCGTTCAAGGTCGCCTGGTCGGCCACGACGTCGACCCCCGAGTGCGCGACCGCGCAGAACCCCGAGCGCAATCCGGTGGGCGCAGGCGCTTACACGGTTGTCGGGCAGCTCGGTGCACTGCGAAGCTCCCCGGAGCCGTTCAACATCGCATGAGCGCGGGCAAGCCTGAACAGGCCCGCTAGTTGAAGGATCCGGTGATCGACGTTTCCGCGAGCCGGGAAAGTCCCTCACGGATGTGACGGGCCCACAGCCCGCCGATGCCCTCGACCGACTGCAGATCGGCAGCCGTAGCGGCCAGCAGCGACTGGAGAGTGCCGAAGGATCCGACCAACCGGTGGATCTGATGGAACTGCAATCGAGGTACACGCATCAGCACGCGATATCCGCGAGGAGTCATCGGAGTGTCGAGGGCTTCGATCGTGCCCGGATAACCGAGAACACGCGCAAGAGTCGTGAGATCGAGTAGATCGGCGTCGGTGACGCGATCGAGTGCGACGAGGACGTTGTCCATCGCCGCGGTGCCGATGGGTTCGGGACCGGCAAGATAGTCCCGAACGATGAGTTGACGTGCAATGTCGTTGTCGCCGACCAGTTCTTCGAGCTGCAGTGCCAACTGGCGACCGTCGGTGCCGAGTTCGAGGACATCCTGTTCGATTTCGATCGACACGCGGCGAACCATTTCGAGGCGCTGTACGACGGTCAACGCGTCGCGCAGAGTCACGAAATCCTCGATCTCGACGACCGACAGTTGCCGTGTCACTTCGTCGAGTCGCGCTTTGTATCGTTCGAGCGTCGCGACGGCCTGGTTGGCGCGCGAAAGTATGGTGGCCGAGCCGTCGATGACGTGCCGGATGCCGCCGACGTACACACTGACGATCGACATCGACTGACTGACCGAGACCACGGGATAGCCGGTCTGAATTGCCGTGCGCTCGGCAGCGCGGTGCCTCGTGCCGGATTCGACGGTGGGAATCTTGTGATCGGGAACCAGCTGGACGTTGGCACGCACGATGCGTGTGCCGTCCGTCGAGAGGACAACCGCGCCGTCCATCTTCGACAGCTCACGCAATCGGGTCGGTGCGAACTCCACGTCGAGGTTGAATCCGCCGTCACACAGCGCTTCCATTTCCTCGTCGTATCCGAGGACGATCAGCGCGCCGGTACGGCCGCGCAGAATTCGTTCGAGCCCGTCTCGCAAAGCGGTACCCGGCGCCAACCTGGCGATGGTCTCTCGCAATGCCGACGACGACTGTGTGTCCGCCATCGCACTGATCATTGAGAAACTCCCTGCTGAGGTCGATGTCACTTCGGTCGGGTCCGATGCCTGCGCCGGACGGATCCCCGTTTAGATTACCTATCCATGAGTAGTACCTGGACCCTGCCTGATGACCTGACTGTCCCGGAGCCGGTCGAATTCTTTCCGGCCGCCGGCGAGAAGCTGCCTCAGCACTGGTCGAAATGCTTCGGCTGCGGCGACGACCAGCCTGCGGGAATGGCGATGAGTTTCAGGGCTGGTAACGGACTGGAAGTGACCGGTCGTCTGGAGGTCGCCAAGAAGTATCAGGGCGGTCCAGGTGTCATTCACGGCGGCATTCTGTCGACGGCATTCGACGAGGCTCAAGGTATGGCATGTATGGCTCTCGGCTCGCCGGTGGTGACCGGGCACCTCGAGATCGACTTCGCCCGGCCGATCCCGTTGGGATCGGTGCTCGAATTCCGGGCTCGCATCGACGGTGTTGTACGCCGCAAGGTCTACACCAGTGCAGAAGCGGTGATCGTCGAAGGTCCGACAGCGGATCCGGACACGGTGGTGGGAACCTCCCGCGGACTGTTTCTGACCATCACCTCGGAACACTTCGCCAAGACCAAGGAGTTCGTGGACGGCGAACCGACGTCCCCGTTCGGCACCTCGTCGGTCTGACGAGGTAGTCGGCCGAACGACGATCACTTCACCGGCGTGAGCTTGGGGCGAGACGGGGCTTGTTTGCCGCCCATCAATCCGGCGTAGGCCAGTGCCTCGGCCAGATTCGCCACTTCGTTGACGCGCATGCCGGGAATGTTCGGGCCGGAATCGACCGGCACGATGGCGCTGGTGAATCCCAGTCGGGCAGCTTCGATCAGCCGTCGGTTCACCCCGGCAACCCGTCGAACCTCCCCGGCGAGTCCGACCTCGCCGAGGATGACGAGCCCCTTGGGGACGGGTTTGGCTTTCACGGCGGAAGCGACCGCAATGGCGAGAGCCAGATCGGCACCCGGCTCGGTCATCCGCATACCGCCGACGGTCGCGGCGTAGACGTCGGCCTTCGAGATCGACACTCCGACGCGGCGTTCCAACACGGCGAGAACCATGGCCACACGGGCGGTGTCGAGCCCGCTGACGGCTCGGCGGGGTGTCGGTAGCGGCGTGGCGGCGACGAGCGCCTGAACTTCACCGAGTAGAGGTCGCTTACCGTCCATCATCACGGTGACGGCAGTGCCTTCCACAGCTTCTTCACGGTGATGCAGGAACAGGCCGGACGGATCGCTGATCTCGTTGATGCCCTGCTCGCTCAGCTCGAAGCATCCGACCTCGTCGGCCGCACCGAATCTGTTCTTGACGCCGCGGACCATGCGCAGGGTGGAGTGCTTGTCACCTTCGAAGTGCAGAACCACGTCCACGAGATGCTCGAGCGAGCGCGGACCGGCGACGGCGCCGTCCTTGGTGACGTGGCCGATCAGAAGCACCGGGATTCCACTGGCCTTGGCCAGGGAGGTCAGGGCGCTGGTGACGGCCTTGACCTGAGTCACGCCGCCGACGACCCCGTCGACGTCGGCAGCAAGCATGGTCTGCACCGAGTCGACGATGACCAGTGTCGGTTTGACCTGCTCGATGTGGCCGAGGATGGTCGCGAGATCGGATTCGGCCGCCAGATACATCCGTTCGTGGACAGAGTCGGTGCGATCTGCCCGAAGCCGAACCTGACCGGCAGACTCCTCGCCCGTGACGTACAACGCTCGATCATCCGCGCTGCGCATCGCCCAGCGGTAGACGACCTCGAGAAGTAGCGTCGATTTTCCGACGCCGGGCTCGCCCGCGAGCAGCACCACCGAACCCGGTACGACGCCACCGCCGAGGACGCGGTCCAACTCACCGATCCCCGTGGGTTTGGCCTGCGTCGAGGTGCTGTCGATC
>NZ_LVCT01000026.1:0-11914 GCF_001647205.1 Rhodococcus sp. EPR-134 | reverse complement strand
GGCGACCTCGGTCATCGAGCCCCACGAATCGCAGTCCGGACATCTACCGACCCACTTGGGCACTACCGACTGGCATTCGGAGCAGCGGTAGTTCGATTTCACTTTGGCCACCGGGACAGACTAGAGGCGGGGTCCGACATGGACCCCGCCTCTAGTGTGATTCTGAAGTTGTTCTGCGAGGCGCATTGTGCGCCTTGATGATTCGAGGCTCAGTGCCCAGCTTCTGCAACGTCGGGCGACTTGTCCGACTCGTTGCGCTCGAGCTGCGGGCCTGCGTCGACAGGTACGTCGACGGTGACCGATCCGGCCTTCTCGAACTTGAAGGTGATCGGGACGGTCAAGCCGGGGCGAACCCCTGCCTTGATGTCCTGCAGAACGACGAGAGAGAGCGCAGCGGGTGCGTCGTCGTTCTCTTCGTTGTTCTTGATCTGGGTCTCGGCCTCGGTCGCGGCGCCTTCGCCTGCGGGCAACTGACCGGCCTGCAGCGACGTCTGCGGCTTGATCGTCAAGCCACCTACCTCTTCACCTGCGATGACGCGTGCTGCGTAATCGGTGGTGATGCTGACGAGCTTGTCCGTGGTCTCGGCGCTGTCGTTCACGACGGTGAACGCGAGCACGGCGTTGCCGCCCGGCTCGATGCTGTACTCCTCGGACGAGGGGTAAGCGATGTGCACGTTGCGCAGTGCGATCTCACCGAGGTCGGCGCTGTTGCCGTTCACGGCGGCCTGCTGGACGGCGGTCTGGCTCACCTGTCCGGAACCGCAAGCGGACAGCGCGATGGCTGCGCCTGCAGCCAGTGCAATGGCGGTAGCGACTCGACGAGTCGGCTTACGGATAGCAGTCACGATTTGTCCTCCACGGCGTCAGGTTCGCACTCCACTAGGCAGAGTAGTAGATAAGGTCCCGCGGGCCGGCCGTCGGGTCGCCACAACGGTTGTCTGCGTGGGCTTTCAGTCCGTTACGCAGGGGTGCTCCAGACCAGTTGAATGCACGTACAACAAGCCCTGTCAACCCCTACGCTCGAGCAAGGATGCCCCTGACCTGCACAGTTGATGAGTGGTCGGTTCTTTCACGTGTTAAACTAGTGGAATCGAAAGGGGCACGGGACACATGATTTTCAAGGTCGGAGACACCGTCGTATACCCCCATCACGGTGCGGCGCTGATCGAAGCTATCGAAACCCGCACCATCAAGGGTGAGCAGAAGGAGTACCTGGTTCTGAAGGTCGCTCAAGGCGATCTCACAGTACGGGTTCCTGCAGACAACGCAGAGTACGTCGGAGTTCGTGACGTGGTCGGCCAAGAAGGCCTCGACAAGGTTTTCCAGGTTCTGCGAGCACCGCACACCGAAGAGCCCACCAACTGGTCTCGTCGATACAAGGCAAATCTCGAGAAGCTTGCCTCAGGTGACGTGAACAAGGTTGCAGAAGTTGTTCGTGACCTGTGGCGTCGTGAGCAGGACCGCGGACTTTCCGCTGGTGAGAAGCGCATGCTCGCCAAGGCTCGTCAGATTCTCGTCGGAGAGCTCGCGCTCGCCGAGGGCACTGACACCGAGAAGGCAGAGACCATTCTCGACGAGGTCCTCGCGGCCGCGTCCTGACTGCAACACAACAAAGCTGACAGTGGCAGTAGTAGCCCTGGTACCTGCCGCAGGTCGGGGAGTGCGATTGGGCGAGAAATTGCCCAAGGCATTTGTCGAACTCGGTGGGTGCACCATGCTTGCACGCGCGGTCGATGGACTCCGGAAATCCGGAGCGATCGACCGCGTTGTTGTCATTGTGCCGCCTGAACTGGTCGAATCCGTCGTAGCCGACCTCGGTCGTGCAGCGGACGTCGACGTCGTCGGCGGTGGTGCCGAAAGAACCGATTCGGTTCGAGCCGGCCTCAGTGCTGCCGGCGACGCAGATTTTGTACTCGTGCACGATGCCGCACGGGCATTGACACCGCCGGCGTTGATCGCGCGCGTCGTCGACACTCTCCGAGCCGGCAGCTCCGCTGTTATCCCGGTACTTGCGGTTACCGACACGATCAAGTCGGTCGACGTACTCGGCGCAGTCACCGGTACGCCTCTGCGTTCGGAGTTGCGTGCGGTTCAAACTCCCCAAGGATTCTCCACCGACGTCCTGCGCAGTGCGTACGACGCCGGTGACGTCGCCGCGACCGACGACGCCGCTCTGGTCGAGCGTCTCGGTGTTTCGGTGCAGACGATTCCCGGCGACGCCCTCGCCTTCAAGATCACCACTCCGCTCGACCTGGTCCTTGCACGGGCGCTCCTGAGCTCGGAGACAGCGTTGAGTGCGGATTCACAGGACGGAAATTAGATGCGCGTCGGTCTCGGCACGGATGTTCATC
Source organism: Rhodococcus sp. EPR-134 (assembly GCF_001647205.1). Taxonomy (NCBI): domain Bacteria; kingdom Bacillati; phylum Actinomycetota; class Actinomycetes; order Mycobacteriales; family Nocardiaceae; genus Rhodococcus; species Rhodococcus sp. EPR-134. The sequence continues at coordinate 9,563 of NZ_LVCT01000026.1, read as the reverse complement.
CCATCGAGGTCGGTCGTCCTTGCTGGATGGCCGGGTTGCTGTTCGAGGAAGCAGACGGGTGCTCGGGCCATTCGGACGGCGACGTCGCCGTCCACGCGCTGTGTGACGCGTTGCTCTCTGCGGCGGGCCTCGGTGACCTCGGTTCGGTTTTCGGCACCGGCAGGCCCGAATGGGACGGCGTGAGCGGCGCTCGAATGCTTGCCGAGGTTCGCCGACTGCTCGAAGAGAACCAGTTCGCCGTCGGCAACGCCGCGGTGCAGGTCATCGGAAACCGTCCGAAGATCGGGCCACGTCGCGACGAGGCACAGAAGGTGCTCTCGGACATTCTCGGCGCGCCTGTTTCGGTGTCCGCGACCACCACGGACGGCCTCGGCTTGACCGGTCGCGGCGAGGGGATCGCCGCCATGGCCACCGCGTTGGTCATGACAACCGAACACGACAGGTAAGATCGCTGGTCGTGACCCTGCGCCTATACGACACCAGTACGCGGGCCCTTCGGGATTTTGTTCCGTTGGCCCCCGGACATGCATCGGTGTACCTGTGTGGGGCGACAGTTCAGGGCGATCCTCACATCGGACACGTTCGTAGCGGCGTCGCTTTCGACGTGCTGCGACGCTGGCTGTTGGCGCACGGCAACGACGTTGCCTTCGTGCGCAACGTGACGGACATCGACGACAAGATTCTCAACAAGGCCGCCGGCGCCGGTCGACCTTGGTGGGAGTGGGCGGCGACGTTCGAGCGGTCGTTCACGTGGGCCTACGACCAACTGGGTGTGCTGCCGCCGTCCATCGAGCCGCGGGCCACCGGTCACGTGACGCAGATGGTCGAGATGATGGAACGCCTGATCGAGAACGGCCACGCGTACGCGGCGGGCGGCGACGTCTACTTCGACGTGCAGAGCTACCCCGAGTACGGCGCACTGTCCGGCCACAAACTCGACGACGTTCATCAGGGCGAGAGTGCGGCCGAGGGCAAGCGCGATCCTCGCGACTTCACCCTCTGGAAGGCCGTCAAGCCCGGTGAGCCCTCGTGGCCGACACCGTGGGGACCCGGCCGTCCGGGCTGGCACCTCGAGTGCTCGGCCATGGCGGAGTTCTATCTCGGGGCGGCATTCGACATCCATTGTGGTGGACGCGATCTCGTCTTTCCGCACCACGAGAACGAAATTGCGCAGGCCAAGTGCGCCGGCGACGATTTCGCTCAGTACTGGTTGCACAACGGCTGGGTCACGATGAGTGGCGAGAAGATGTCCAAGTCGTTGGGCAACGTTCTCTCGGTGCCGAACGTGCTCAAGAAGGTTCGTCCGCAAGAACTTCGGTACTACCTCGGTAGTGCGCACTACCGTTCCAATCTCGAGTACTCGGACGAGGCGTTGGACGAAAGTGCGAAGTCCTACCAGGGGCTCGAGTCGTTCGTCCTGCGCACACACAAGCGTGCGGGCGGCGTCGAACTCGGTACGTGGACCGAAGGTTTCGCGGCGGCTCTCGACAACGACTTGTCGGTGCCGATCGCGTTGGCCGAGATTCACGGCAAGGCGAGCGAGGGTAATTCCGCGCTCGCTGCCGGTGATCTCGACGCGGCTCGGGTGGCTGCCGGCCAGGTGCGGGCCATGCTCGCGATCCTGGGCGTCGACCCACTCGACGAGCATTGGACGCAGTCCGGTGGCGACACCGAGACGGCAATGGAAGCTTTGGACGTGTTGGTGCGGGCCGATCTCGATCGTCGGCAGCAGGCACGTACGGAAAAGAACTGGGCGGTGGCGGACGAGGTTCGCGATCGCCTCATCAAGGCGGGTATCGAAGTAACCGATACTCCCGACGGACCCGAATGGTCCCTTAAGGCAGGGCAGTAACAATGGCTGGAAACTCGAGCAGGCGCGGCGCAGTCCGTAAGGGCGGCACCAAGAAGGGCCAGGTTGCCGGTTCCGGCGGTAAGCACCGTCGCGGTCTCGAAGGGCGTGGCGCTACGCCGCCCGCCGAGGCACGCACCAAGCATCCCGCGGCAAAGCGTGCAGCGCGCGCCGCACGTGCCGACGAGAAGCAGGGCCGCGGTGGCCGTCCGGGTCCGGGCCGCAAGGTTCTCGACGGTCCCGAGACAGTGCTCGGACGCAACCCGGTGGTCGAGTGCCTACGCGCCGGCGTTCCGGCGACTGCACTGTGGGTCGCCGTCGGCACCGAGAGCGACGATCGACTGAAGGAATCCGTTCAGCTCGCTGCGGATGCCGGCATCTCGATCCTCGAGGTCCCCCGCACCGATCTGGATCGCCTCAGCGCCAACGGTCTTCACCAGGGCATCGCCCTGCAGGTTCCGCCGTACCGCTACGCGCACCCGGACGATCTTCTCTCGGAGGCACGCAAGCATGCCGAGCCGCCGCTGCTCGTCGCGCTGGACAACATCACCGATCCCCGCAACCTGGGTGCCGTCGTGCGCTCGGTCGCAGCTTTCGGTGGACACGGCGTCGTGATTCCGGAGCGTCGTAGCGCGAGCGTGAGTGCTGTCGCTTGGCGTACCAGCGCCGGCGCTGCCGCTCGTTTGCCGATTGCTCGGGCAACCAACCTCACCCGCACGCTCAAGGACTGGGCATCGAAGGGTGTTCAGGTCGTCGGTCTCGACGCCGAGGGCGACACCACTCTCGACGATTTCGACGGCAGCGGTCCCGTTGTGATCGTGGTCGGTTCCGAGGGCAAGGGCCTTTCGCGCCTCGTCCGCGAGAACTGCGACGCGATCCTGTCGATTCCGATGGCCGGTCCGGTCGAGTCGCTCAACGCCTCGGTTGCCGCCGGAGTCGTCCTGGCGGACATCGCCCGCAGGCGTCGTAGCAGCTGAGTTGTAACGGCTTTCGGGTGAGTCTGGCGGGGTTCTAGCTCCGCACCGACCAGGCTTCCCACAGTGCAGCGTAGGAACCGTCCGCGCCGATCAGTTCGTCATGTGTCCCGCTCTCGACTACGCGGCCACCGCTCATGACGAGTATGCGATCGGCGCGGACTGCTTGGCTCAGCCGGTGTGCGATCACCACGGCGGTCCTGCCGGTGACTGCGAGCTCGGCTGCCTGATCGAGTAGACCGGCTGCGGTGGTTCCGGCTTCGGCAGTCGCCTCGTCGAGGATGACGACGGGAGGATCGAGCAGAGCCAGTCGGACGAGGGCTATGTGCTGTGCCTGCGCCGCCGTCAACTGGTACCCACCGGCCCCGACCCTGGTCTCGAGTCCGTCCGGAAGTTCATGAATCCATTGAGCTTTCATCGTGTCGACGGCTTCGGCGATCTTCGCATCGTCCGAATCTGGTGCACACAACCGGAGATCGTCGGCGATCGTCCCGACGAACACGTGAACTTCCTGGCTGACGAGGACGACTTCGTGCCGAAGTTCGGCATCACTCAGGTCGTCAATCAGTGTGCCGTCGACGGTGATTCGCCCGTCCCCGACGGGAATGATGCCGGCAATCAGTTTGGCGAGCGTGGTCTTTCCGGCGCCGCTGCTTCCGACGACGGCGATTCGTTCCCCCGGTGCGATCGAGATCGAGATCGAATCGATCACCGGGGTGGAGTTGTCGTACGAGTAGGAAACCCGGTCCACCTCGACGCCGATGGGTTCGGACCGAGCCGAGGCAGGAATGCTCGTGGGCCGCCCGGGCATCGCGGTGACTCCGATCAGGCGAGCCAGGCTGGCACCCGCATCCTGCAATTCGTCGATGTTCGAGAGAAATACCGCGATGGGGCTGAACAGACTGTGGAAGTAGAGGGCGGCGGCGGTAGCGGCCCCGATGGACACCGAGTCTGTGGTCACGAGCCAGTAGCCGACGCTCAGGACGGCGGCCAGTCCGAGCAGTTCGGCGCCGTTGAGTTGGGCGAAGAAGTTGGTGCGCAGGCGAACTGCCTGCATGTCGAAGCTGATGGCATGCTCGGAGGTCTCGGCGATTCGGTCGATGTGCTCGTCTGTTCGCCGCAGGGCAGTGACAGTGCCTGCGCCTCCGAGAGTTTCGATGAGCTGTTGTCCCCGCCTGGCCTGCGCAGCGCGAGAGCGTCGGTAGACGGGTCCGGAGCGTCGGAGGAAATGACGAAGAGCGAAATAGTGAATCGGCGCAACGGCAACGATTGCCACGGTGAAGCGCCAATCGATCACTCCCACACCGACAAGCGTCAGTGAAATCATGAACAGGGCAGACACGGTGGCGGGTAGTACTCGCGCGATGACGGTGTTTACCGCTTCGACGTCGCCCGAGACCCGGGAAATCAGATCACCGGTTCCGGCATCCTCGACCAGTGACGACGGCTGCGCGAGGGTGGCGGCGAACACGTCCTCACGAAGATCGGCCAGCACGTTCTGCGCGACGTTCGCCAGAAGCTGTGTGCTCCACCAGGTCAGCGCAACCCCTGCTGCCGCTGCGCCGAGCATGAACGCGGTGATACGCAGGAGTGAGGCAAACGGTTTGCCCTCCGTGACCGCATCGACCATGAGTCCGAGCAGTGCCGGGGTGGACAGGCCGCAGGCCGTAGCAGAGAGAAGCACGACGGTCGTGAGTGCGAGCGCTCGCTTGCGTGGCCGAAGCAGTGCGATCAATGCGCGGACGGTCTGCTTGGTCGACGCGATCGGCAGGGCAGATACAACCGGAACAGCAGATGCATCCGGAAGGGTATCGGTCACAGCGACTCTCCCTCCCGAACGCCGTGGTCGATCGTGACGACACGGTCACACGAATGGAGCAGGGTCGGGCTCGAGGTGATCACCAGAATGGCCTTGTCGGGGAAGTTTCTCAGCGAGTGTGCAATTCGATGCTCGGTGACAGAGTCCACGGAAGTGGTGGGTTCGTGGAGGACCAGGATCGGCTGGGGTTGATGGAGAGCGCGGGCGAGGAGAAGGCGTTGGCGTTGACCTCCGGAGAGTTTTTTTCCTTGCTCGCCTACCTCGGAGAGGTGGCCGTCGGGCAGATGCGTCAACACGTCGTCGAGCGCAGATGACGTCATTGCCGACGAGTCGACGTTCGGTGCAGCCAGATTGTCGAAGACGGTGCCGGTGAACACGGTTCCTTCATGGGCGGAGACGAACACCTGATCACGAACTCCGTCCGGGCCGAGGTCGGTTGCATCGGTGCCGAATACGAAGTAAGAGTCGGGGGCGAGCGGGGTCTGATAGGCGAGTTGTCGTGCCAGTCGGTCGGCGGAATCATCAGCGCGCACACCCACCACTTCTCCGCGGCGAGCTGAGACGACGGTTCCGTTGTCCGCCGAAATCAATAGGGCGTCTTCAGTTCTGGCAGGTTCGGTCGCGGCCGTGGGGGTCAGCGATTCGATCAGGTGTGGCTCGGCCAACAGTTCGGACAGTCTGCGCGCGGAACCTCGCTTGGCAGCGAGTTCGGCACCGAAGAACCCCAGCGTTTCCATCGGACCGGCAATCACTCTGCTCAAGCCGACAACGGTGACGAAGTTGCCCACGGTGATCGTGCCTTGATGCGCCATCCACGCGGCTCCAAGCGCAACCGAAGCCAGCACCAACGCGGAGACCCCGGAATTGAGCGCGGTCAGGCTGGACATTGCTCTGACCGTCCGGATCGCTGCCTTCATCGACTCCCGGCTCGCGTTGACGTATCGCGACAGGGCGGTGGGTTCAGCCCCGAAACCCTTCAGTACCCGCAGTCCCAGCGTGAAATCCGTTGCAAGCATGCCTGCCTCGGCTGCCTTCTTCTGCTCTGCATACACGCGCTCGTCCAACGGACCGCTGATCTTGTGGATGAATATGAGCTGCGCAGCGGTGATGAGTACGACGATCAGTGCGAGCGGCCACGAAACGAAGGCAAGCGAAATCACTGCCGCGGCGAGCCCCGCAAATGCCGAGCCCTGTTCGGCGACAACCCAGGAGAAGCCCGAGACGTGTGAGGCATCCGAGGTAGAGATGGTGAGAACTTCACCGGTCGAACGCTGAGCTTTCATCCCCCTGGCATCGAGTACTCGTCTGGCAGCATTCAGTCGTAGGTCGTGTTCGCCGTAGACGAAGACCTGCGTGTTCAGGCGAACTGCGATGCGCCACGACAGAGCGAGTCCCACGAACAGAGCACACAGCACCGCAAGCCACACGAGAAGTGCTGTGCTGTCGGACTTTCCGATTGCCCGGTCGACGACGGTGCCGATCAGCACCGGGATGAGGGCTTGAGCTACCTGATACGACGCCTGCCCGGTGACGGCTGCAACCAGTCGCGGGCCGCGTCCGGAGGAGAATGATCCGACTCGGATCATCTCCATCGGACCGGAACGAGTTTCGGGCAGCGCTGACACTCGTGAAACTCCTCGCCCAGATCTGAACACTCGTTGTGCAGTTCTACGGTAGAGCCGGTGCGAGTGCGGAAAGTGCTCGCAGATGCCAAGGGCTACGCGGCAGCGGCCAGATGGAGTATCGACACCCCATTACCGGGATCGGGTCTCGATATACCTGGCTGGTCGAAACAAAGTACGTTTGCGAAGAGAGCTGACAGAAGATGAAGAGCACTACCCGAATAGTGGCTGCGTTGGCCGCGATTGCCCTGCTCGCAGGCTGCCAGAGCAGCACCGAGTCAACAGCGTCGGAGGGCACGACGCAGTTGGCCGAGGCCGGCGCGCTGCCGGTCACCGTTGATCACGCGTACGGGTCGACCACCATCGAGACCGAACCTCAGCGGATCGTGACTATCGGCTGGAACAGCCAGGATTCGGTCCTCGCACTGGGCAAGACACCCGTCGCCATGGAGTCGTTCAGTGGGGCAGGCTTGGAGAACGGCATCCTGCCGTGGGACGAAGAATTGTTGGGCGATGTCGAACCCACGTTGCTCGACAGCACGTCCGGTGTGCCGTTCGAGCAGATCCTGGCGTTGGAGCCGGACGTGATCATCGCAGTGGTCTCGGGAATCACCGAAGACGACTATGCACGTCTTTCCCAGATCGCACCCACCATTCCGTTCAAGGAGACCGCATGGGCGACCACGTGGCAGGAACAGTTGTCGACCATCGGATCAGTACTCGGCCAACCGAAGCGGGCTGCCGAGCTGATCGAGGAAACTGACGATTCCATAGCCGACCTGGCTGCCGGATCCCCCAATCTGAACGGGAAAACCTTGACCTTCCTCTCGGGAAACATCGACGGCCTCACCAATTACTGCGCTGACGACGGCCGAGTCATCCTGATGTCCCAGCTCGGACTGAAGCAGTCGGCCGGAAGCGCAGAGCTGTGCGGCGACACCCAGGGGTCGGTGACTGCATCGCGCGAACAGTACAACGAACTGGACGCGGACGTGATCGTGCTCAACGACGCGAGTGGTCAGGGGCTACCCGGATTGATGGGGGACAAGTTGTTTGCCGACCTGCCGGCAGTCAAGGACGGCAGGCTGATTCAGCAGCTCGGTCTGGCGCGAGTCATGGCCTTGGCGTCACCCACGTCGCTGAGCGTCAAATATGCTTTCGCGGAACTGGTCTCGAAGATGAACGGGTTCTGACCAGTTAGGCTGACAACTCGCACGCGTCCGAGTAGTAGTTCTTCGGTGTGCGTCCGGTGACCTTGCGGAACACGCTGGTGAAGGCGCTGGGGGTTTCGTATCCGACGCGACGGCTTACCGTCGAAACAGGAACGCCCGCAGCGAGATAGGACATCGCAGCGCGGACGCGAACTTGAATTCGCCACTCGGTGAAGGACATCCCCGTGCCTTGAGAGAACACGCGGCTCAGGGTGCGGGGGCTTCCGCCGACCACGTAGGCCCAATCGGCAAGCCCGCGTTGATCGGCGGGGTCGGCGATCAGGCGGCGTGCGACGGCGAGGGCCCGGGGATCGGCGGGCATCGGTACTGCGACATCAGCCGCCTCGATGGGCGCGAGCGTGTCGAAGACTACGGATTCGGCGCGCAAGCGAGCCTCGGTAGGCATATTTCGCTGGTGCAGATGGATGAGCATCGTCTTGACGACGTCGTCGATGCCGATGATCGCGGGTTTTGTCCACGGGTGGGGGAACGACTCGGGCCGGAAATAGGTGAAACGAGCCTCGGTGGATGCGCCGAGCGTGATGCGCCGTGGAGTTCCAGCCGGAATCCACATGCCGACCGTCGGTGGTATCTGCCAACGAACGTCGTCGATGTACGCGCTCATCTCGCCGGAAGCGCCCCAGAGGAGTTCGTGTTCGGGATGGCGGATCTCACGCCACGCGCGCTTCTGATCACGCCCGATGGTGGACGTCGTCATCGAGAAGGGGAGCGGAACGTACCGGCCTGCCGGCACAGCCCAGTACGGAAATCCTGTGGAACTCATCGGTGGATCATACCGCGAATGACTTAGGTAATGCTTTCCTATTTGGTTCTTTGATGCAGGCGCGACGGAGTGTGATCGCCACAAAAGATCGAGGGTGGCACCGAGTCCGAAGACTCGATGCCACCCTCGAACACATTCCCCGACGGAGTGTTTACAGGTGGAGCAGGCGGAGCGAGTGAATCAGCTGCCGTTGGCCAGGACACCGCTGATGATGTCGGAGATGAAGCCGGCCGGGTTGTCGAGGATGGAGGATCCGGCCGAACCGGTTCCGCCCTCGCCGTCAGAAGAGCCGAAGCCCAGATCTGCCGAGCCCGATGCGGCCGCCTCGCCGGGGTTCTTGGCGCGGATCTTGGCGTAGACGCCGCTGATGTTCTGTTCGGTATTGAACGTCGAGATACCGATCGAGCTCGACATTTCCTGGTACGAGCCGATCGGTGCATCGTCGGCGACGAGGTACTGCGCCTCGATCGTCACGGTCTTGCTTCCGGTGGGTGAGATCAGCCAGCCGGTGCTGGGCACATTCACGGTTCGGGCGGCAGTGTCAACCGAAGGCGTGACGGATTCGGTCTTCTGACCGCCGATCAAGTGCCACGCGTTGACCGTTGCCGTGCCCTGGATGTACTTGAACGTGGCGGGGTAGCGGTCGACGAACTGGTCGACGTAACGCTCGGGGTGGCCTGTTGTGGAGATGACCGTGCGCACGGTGACTTTGCCGCCGGGTGCAACTTCGCCGTCGCCCACGATGCTCTTGGTGATTCGGACGTTGGAGGAGTTGACCGTTGCCGCGGACGGGTGGGTGGCATCGGCGCTCGCGGTGCCTGCGGTCATCACGAGTCCGCTGGTGGCAAGTGCAGCGATTGCGATTCCGGTGAGTGTTTTGCGCATTGAAAAACGTGACATGAAATTCTCCGTTCGAGGGGTTCACGCTGACGGCGATGGGATGACTCTTCAAAGGTTGCGCCGCGGTAACCATTGAAACCTATCGGACGCTTGCCTATGTATCAGTTCGGCAGAATTTGCGGAAAAGTCCGAATTAAGAGGACCTTTTCGGTGTCGATTGCCTGCCGTTAACTGATTGTCGACTATTTCGACGAAAAGCTGGGCGAATGTCCAGGTCGACTGTATCGTACTTCGAGAGTCGGGTTGCAACAAGTTCCAGTAATCAATGAATTCGGTTGTCCTGGAACCACACAGAGTGGAGATTGTTCGTGGCAAAGTTTGGATCCAGGAATCGTAGTCTGTTCACCGTTGGAGCTGGTTTGGGGGTGATTGCTCTTGCTGTGGGTGCAAGCGCGCTGGGTGCG
>NZ_LVCT01000025.1:0-2928 GCF_001647205.1 Rhodococcus sp. EPR-134 | reverse complement strand
ACGACGCTCGAGGTGACCAGTGCCGGCTGGATCAACAACGGCAGCAAACCGGTGACCATGAAGACCAGCTACACGGTTACTGCTTCGTGTGCGCCGGGAACCGTGTACGGAAGTGGATTGGCGGTAGGTGCCACGGTGATGGGCAACGGATTCCAGTCGAGTGCGAATTTCGCCAACTTGGGCCCGTCCATCACTGTCCGCGCCGCGGATGTGGTCGATCCGGTTGACCCGGTCGATCCCGTTGATCCGGTTGATCCCACTGGCCCCGGAACCGGTGGCGGAACCGGATCGCTCGGCTCGTTGAGTGGTGGCCTCGGTTCCCTCAGCGGCCTGTTCGGTTCGAGCTAGGCGAGAGTTGTGAAACGGCGGGCCGAGACTGTCGTAGTCTCGGCCCGCCGCGGTTGTTCGGAGATCGGGTATTCAAACCATCAGGTGCTCAGCCGAATTCGATCGAGGTGTTGATTTCTTCCACCTGGTTGGAGGTCTGCATGTTCGTCGTGTCGGTGAACTGGTTTGCAAAGCTGACCAGGTAGACCGGCGAGTTGTCGTCGGCTTGGTAAGCGACGACCGTCATGACGGCGTAGAGCGGAACGTCCAGGTTTGGGGCGGTCCAGGTTCCGGAGAGGCGGAAACCCTGCTGTCCGTCGACGTCGAGCTCGGTGTACTTCACCTCGGTCCACCCGTCGAGAGTGGCGATCGTTTCACGCGCAGCGGCAAGAACCTCGTCTTTTGTTGCGGTGCCCTGGTTTTCGACCGTCACCGTGGTGTTCGGCATGAAACCGCTGGGTTCCTGGCTGTTGCTGGACAACGCGTCCGTAACGCCGGCAGGGATGTTCTCGCCGTGAGTCCAGCTCGGCGGGAGGCTGACGCTGATGCTCGGCGCTTCGGGGTCGTCGCCGGTTTCGATCGTCGTCCGCTCACCGATGAACGGTGTTCCGTCCCGCAAGGTCGGCGTCGCGGCAGCGGCAGACGGCGAGGATGCAGAACTTTCGGAAGCAGTGGTCTCACTGGTGTTGGTATCACTGGAGACGGCGTCGCCGCTTTCCGAACTGCTGCATCCGGACAAGACGAGTGCAGCAGTGATCAGTGACGCTATTCCGAGAGCAAGTGTGCTGCTCTTAGGGCTCATAGTGTGACAGTCCTTCAGGTTCTGGCGACGGCCGAGCGCCGCCGGCAGCATTGCTGGCGCGGCTGAGACTATCAGCGCTACGACGGCCGAGTAGTGGCCTTGAAGGTAATGGTGCTGCCGGGCCGCAGCTGTGCCAGCGACGCAATCCCGGCGTCGGAAACGACGGCGATGACCGGGTATCCGCCGGTCACGGGATGGTCGGCGAGGAACACGACGGGCTGGCCGCCTGGCGGCACCTGGATGGATCCCGTCACGACGCCTTCGCTCGGCAATTCCCCGGTGCGTGAGCGATGCAAAGGCCCTTGGCCCTGTAGCCGGACCCCGACTCGGTTGGTGTGTTCGGTGACTTTCCACGTGGTGTGAAGGAGCGCGTGAACGGATGCGGCGGTGAACCAGGAATTTCGGGGGCCGAGCGTGATCTCGATCGGAACCGCGCCGAGTGCAGGTGCGGGCGGTGGAATCAACTCTTCGGTGGGCCACGTCCCTTCCTCGGCCCCGAGGAGGACTAGATCGCCGGCGGCGAGCGGCGGCGGCCCGAGTCCGGAGAGCGTGTCGGTGGATCTGCTTCCGAGTACCTGCGGGACGTCGACGCCACCGCGTGCAGAGATATACGTTCTCAACCCGGTTGTGCTGTAACCCAATTCGAGAATGCTGCCACTACCCAGATGGATGCTCGCGTAGTCAGGTGCCGGCCGTCCGTCGACGGCCAGCGGCACCCGCGCGCCTGTCGCTGCCACCGTCATCGAACCGACGGCCCGCATAGCGAAACCCCCAGCGGTGACTTCGATGGTTGCTGCTCGAAAAGTGTTGCCTACGAGTCTGTTGGCGCTGTCATGCGAGATCATGTCGACGGCGCCGGATCTTCCGACCCCGAGGGCGCCGTAGCCTCTCCGCCCGCGGTCCTGAACTGTGGCGAGCGGGCCGGTACGCACAACCTCGAGCCAGGCCATGAATCCATTGTCCCGCAACAGCGCGGTGAAGACACCAAAATCATGCTTGCACCAAAATCATGCACGAACAAAGGTGACTGTGGTGCCGGGTAGAAGCAGCGCCGGCGGGCGGCGCTCGGCATCCCACACCGACAGTTCAGTCGTTCCGATCAACTGCCACCCGCCTGGGGAACTACGCGGGTAGACGCCCGAGAACGGTCCGGCCAACCCGACTGCACCGGCCGGGACCTGCCTGCGCGGGTCCGATCGACGTGGAACTTCGAGCTTTCTCTCGTTGCTGGTCAGATACGCGAAGCCGGGGGCGAAACCGATGAACGCGACGGTCCACGACGCAGCCGTGTGAGCGTCGATCACACCGTCGACCCCGAGGCCGGTCAGCTTGCCCACCTCTACGAGATCGGGGCCGTCGTAGCGGACCGGAATCTCGACGGCAGGCCGCCCACTCTCGTCAGCTGTGAGTTCGATCGGTACGGCCCCACGTACCCATTTCTCCACCAGTTGGTGCGCGGTGATCGTGTTGTCGTACTCGATCAAGATGGTTCGCGCCGCGGGAATCAGGTCGATCACTCCGGGGATCCGACTGGCGTCGAGAGCCCTGAAGTTGCCCAGCACACTCGGCAGTTCGTCGTACTCGACGAGGACTGCGGATTCACCGGCGGGCAGGATCGCGATCATGTGAACGGCGTGATCTCGACGTCGGAAGATTCGAGGAGAGCGCGGATTGCCACGGCCATGTCGACGGCTGCCGGACTGTCACCGTGCACGCACACCGATGCGGCAGCGACTTTCAACGTGCTCCCGTCGACTGCGTCCAACTCGCCGTCGACGACCATTCGCCGAACCCGCTCT
>NZ_LVCT01000024.1:0-6312 GCF_001647205.1 Rhodococcus sp. EPR-134 | reverse complement strand
GACCACGGCCCGCGCCTGCCGTCGGTGATGGACTATTGCGTTGTAGAGCGCGCCGTGGGGTTTGACGTACGTGACCCGCGATCCGGCGACACGAGCCAAACCGTCGAGTGCCCCTACTTGATAAATGACGTCGGCGGTGAGGTCCTTCGGGGAGACGTCGATGAAGCGTCTGCCGAAACCGGCGAGGTCTCGGTACCCCACCTGCGCGCCGATCCGGACGCCGCGGGCGGCGGCGGATTCGCAAGTCGCCAACAGCGTTGTCGGGTCGCCGGCATGGAATCCGCAGGCGATGTTCGCGCTGGTGACAAGTTCGAGCATGGCGTCGTCGTCGCCCAGGGTCCAGGCTCCGAAGCCCTCGCCGAGGTCGCTGTTCAGATCAACGCTGTAGCCCATACCTCGATTCTAGGTAGGTATGGGCTCTCGGTGTTCAGGCGTGCGCCGGAATCCGTCCGGCATTCTTGCGACGTGCGGATCCGAAGAGTCGGCATATCAGGTAGATCACGAACGAGACCGAGGTGACGAAACTCGAGACGGGAACGCCGGGGGCCAGCGAGAGAAGGATGCCGCCGACGGCTGCCAGTTCGGCGAACACGACGGAGAGGATCGTGGCCTTGAGTGGGCTTGCCGTGACGTACGCGGCGGCCGCTGCGGGGGTGATCAGCAGCGACATCACCAGCAGAGCACCGACGATCTGTACGCCGAGTGCTGCGGTGATGCCGACCAACACTGCGAACACGATCGACAGTGCCCGGACCGGAACACCGCGAGCTGCAGCAACTTCGGGGTCGGTGCTTGCGAACAGCAAAGGGCGGTAGATGAATCCGAGTGTGCCGATCACGATGACCGCGCACAGCAGCAGAAGTTCGAGACCGCTGTTTCCCGGCGCCACGATCTGTCCGACCAACAACGAGAAGCTGGTTCCCGTGCGACCGTCGTACGCCCAGAGGAACAACACCGACAGGCCGAGGCCGAAAGCCATGATCACGCCGATCACCGAATCTCGGTCGCGCGCTTTGGCTCCGAGCAGTCCGAACAGCACTGCCGCGACCACGGATCCGACGATGGCACCGAAGCCGACGCCCACACCGACGAGAAGTGCGGCGGATGCGCCCGTCAGTGACAGCTCACTCGTTCCGTGCACCGAGAACGACATCTGACGGCTCACGATCAGCGGCCCGATGATGCCGGCCAACAATCCGAGGATGGCACCGGCAATCAACGCCTGTTGGACGAAGTCGTACTGCAGTAGGTCGACGGTGGCGGACACGTCGAACATCCGCGACATCGCGTCGGTGAACTTGTTACTCACTGGTGGTGATCCTCATCAGAATGGTGAACGCCTTCTCCCGGGCGTAGTCCGCCTGCGCTGCCGAGCGCGTCGATGGCGTCTCCGGTGCCGATCACGACGAGGCGGCCACGAACCTGCAACACTTCGACGTCGGTGTTGTACAGATCCGAGAGAACCTCGGACGTCATCACTTCGGCCGGCGTCCCGATCCGGAATTTACCGTCCACCAGATAGAGCACTCGATCCACCAACGGCAGGATCGGATTGATCTCGTGCGTCACGAACAGCACCGCGGTGTCATGGCTGCGCCGACGCTTGTCGATCAGCGTCGAGACCAGGTGCTGGTTGGCGAGGTCGAGGCTGAGCAGCGGCTCGTCGCACAACAGGATCCGCGGGTCGCCGACCAAAGCCTGTGCGATCCGCAGTCGCTGCTGCTCACCGCCGGACATGGAACCGATGGGAGCGTCGGCGAACGACTGGGCGCTGACCTGTGCGATGGCGTCGTCGACGATCTTGCGGCGACGACCCCGACGCAGTAGGCCCGTACCCCACTGGTGACCGTCGACGCCGAGGCCGACCAGGTCGCGGCCGCGGAGCGGGAGGCCGTCGTCGATCGATTTCTGCTGCGGGATGTACCCGACGTGTGAGTTCCCGGCCCGTGCCGGCGTGCCGACGATCTGTGCACTACCGCCGCTGAGTTGTAGTTGGCCCAGCAGAATCTTCAGGAGCGAGGTCTTGCCCGACCCGTTCGGCCCGAGTACGGCGATGAACTCACCTGGCTGTACCTCGAGATCGAGCCCGTCCCACAATGTGCGGGCGCCGAAGGACAATCGAGCGTCCTTCAGCGTGACAGCGGGCACGGAGGCCTTTGAAGGCACGGTGTTACCAGAAGGCACGGTGTTACCAGAAGGCACGGTGTTACCAGGGGGCACAGGAGTATTCGCGGAAGTTTCTGTCACAAGCCGATCGGTTCTTCTCGGAAATGGTGGGGCAAATAATTACTGGGCAGAGAGGGCGTTTGCGAGCGACTCCGCGGTCTGCGTCTGCCACTGAATGTAGTCCAGGCCCTCGGGGAGAGTCTCCGTAACCTCGACGACGGGCACTCCGGCGGTTTCGGCTGTGGTGCGCATGTCCTGGGTCACTTTGTCCTGCGTCTGGATGTTGTAGACCAGTGCGCGGGCCTGCTTCTCCGAGAGGAGCTGGCGCGTTGCGGCGATTGCGGCCGGTGAAGGATCGTTGCCGTCGTCGATGGCACTGGTGAACTCTTCGGGAGTTGCGTCCTTCAGTTCAGCTGCGACCAGGAGGTAGTGCGCGATCGGCTCGGTCTGCGCCACCGGTGCGCCTGCGTGGGCAGCGGCGATGGAATCGGTGATCGCTGTGACGCCGGCGAGCTTCTGGCTGTATGCCTTCGCGTTGTCCTCGTAGGTCGCCGCGTTGTCCGGATCGAGAGCGCTCAGCTGATCGGCCACCGAATGTGCGACGGCGTCGACGGTCGGGATGTCGAACCAGACGTGTTCGTTGACTGCGCCGTGGGTGTGACCGTCATGCGATTCGCCCGCGGTTTCGCCGGCGTGGATGCCGCCGTCGAGCAGGTTGTAGGCGTTGACCGCATTCTGCTCGCCCTTGCCTGCGTCGAGGACGTCGGTGATGAACTGGTCGTAGCCGCCACCGTTGTAGACGACGAGCGATGCGTCGGTGATCTTGGCGGCATCGGCGGGAGTCGCCTCGAACGAGTGCGGGTCCGCGGACGGCTCGTTGATGATCGACGTCACGGTCAGCTTGTCGCCGGCGACGGCCTGCGCGACGTCGCCCCACACGTTCGTCGATGCGACGACGGTGATGCTGTCGTCCTTCGAGGAGGTTGAGCTGCACGCGGTGAGCGCGAATGCTGCGGCGACCGAGACGGCCGCGAGGGCGGTGGCGGTGCGGAATTTCGACGACGAACGCACGTGCTTTTCTCCTGAACAAAGGCTGGGCTAAATGCTATTGGAAACCGTTACCGTTACACATTAGCGCATAGTCGCTGGTAGTTCACCTTCGGTTCAGCCCCAACGCGCCGTCTGCGGGCACTACGGCTAACGTCCGTTTATGCCCCGGTCCCGTCAGCCACGCCGTCAAGCCACTTTGGCGTCGCTTGCCGCCGAGCTCAATGTGTCGAGAACTACAGTCTCGAACGCGTACAACCGACCCGATCAGCTCTCCGTCGAGCTGCGGGATCGAGTGCTCCAAGCGGCCAAGCGACGCGGATACCCCGGACCTGATCCGGTCGCCCGCTCCTTGCGAACTCGCAAAGCCGGCGCCGTCGGTCTCCTGCTTACCGAAGCACTCAGTTATTCGTTCCGTGACCCGGCTGCCATGAGCTTCCTGGCCGGTCTCTCGGAATCATGTGAGGACGCCGGCCAGGGCTTGCTGCTCATCCCGGCCGGGCCCGGGCGCGACGAGGTGGATGCTGCGGCCGTGGTCCAGCAGGCGGGCGTCGACGGCTTTGTCGTCTACTCCGTGGCCGACGACGACCCGTATCTTGCCGCCGTGCTCGAGCGTCACATTCCGATCGTCGTCTGCGACCAGCCCCGCGAGATTCCCGGTGCATCGCTCGTGGGCATCGACGACCGCGCTGCCATGCGCAAGGTCGCCGACTACCTCATCGGTCTCGGACACCGTGACATCGGCGTGCTCTGCATGAGGCTGGGGCGCGACCGGATGGACGGCGTCGTCAGCCAGGAACGACTCAAGTCCCCACACTTCCACGTCCAGCGTGAGCGGATCGAAGGAGTGCGCGACGCGATGGTGGCGGCCGACATGGACCCACTCTCACTCACCGTGATCGAGCGGTACGTCCACACATCGCAGTCCGGGCACTCGGCGGCGGCGGAAGCTCTCGCGACCAACCCCGAGATCACCGCACTGGTCTGCACCACCGATGTGCTGGCTCTCGGCGCCTTGGACTGGGCGCGCTGGCAGGGCATAGATGTACCTGGCCAACTGTCGATCACCGGATTCGACGGCGTTGACGAGGCGCTGCGTGAATCACTCACAACGGTGCGCCAGCCCCAGGAAGAGAAGGGCCGGCGTGCCGGTGCGCTCTTGATGTCGCCGTCTGGATCCGGCGTTCCGATAGTCGAGATGCTCGACACCGAACTACTGGCCGGGCGAACATCAGGTCGGATCAAGGGGTAGCGCTCACGCCAGGAGTTGGGCGCAGCGCAACAAGCCCAGATGGCTGTACGCCTGGGGGTGGTTGCCCAGTGAGCGTTCCGCGATGGGGTCGTACTCCTCCGCGAGCAGTCCGGTGGGACCCGCTGCCGCGACCAACTGGTCGAACAGCGCCTCTGCTTGCAGGCGTTGCCCGATCAGTAGGTATGCCTCGACGAGCCAGGCGGCACAGAGATGGAATCCACCTTCTATGCCGGGCAGGCCGTCGTCGTGATGGTAGCGGTATACCGTTGAGCCGCTGCGTAGTTCGGCCTCGGTGGCTACGACGGTTGCAGCAAAGCGCGGATCCGTCGGATCGATCAGCCCCGACAGTCCGATGTGCAGAGTCGCCGCGTCGAGATCGGTACCGTCGTAGGCTGCGGTGTACGACTGGACGTCGTCCTTCCAGCCTTTGTGTCGTACTTCGTCGGCGATCTGGTCACGCAGTTCCGCCCACTCGGGCAGGGCCTCGCGAGAAAAGCGGGTCGCAAGATCGACGGCGCGGTCGACGGTGACCCAGCCCATAACCTTGGAATAGACGTGGTGGCGCGGGTTGTCGCGAATTTCCCAGATGCCGTGATCGGGTTCGAACCAGCGCCGCTGCACTGCTTCGACCATGGCGCACACCAGTTCCCAGTCGCGGTCGCTCAAAGGATCGGGATCACCGGCCTTTTCGCGTGCATTCGCCAGTTCGACGATGAGCTCGACGATCGGGCCGAACACGTCCAGTTGAACCTGCTGATTCGCGGCGTTTCCGACGCGGACCGGCCGGGAGCCGGCGTATCCGGGGAGTGAATCGATGACGGCCTCTGGCGGTAGCGAAGTCCCGTAGAGCGTGTAGAGGGGGTGCAGGCGCTCGGGTCCCGGCAGTGTTTCGAGCACGCGGTGGACCCAGTCCAGGTAGTTCTCGGCCTCGTCGGTGGATCCGACGCTCACGAGAGCTGTTGCGGTGAGGGCGGCGTCGCGCAACCAGCAATAGCGGTAGTCCCAGTTGCGGACTCCGCCGATCTCTTCCGGCAGGGACGTCGTCGCGGCAGCCATGATGGAACCGGAATCGGCGTGGACCAGCCCGCGCAAGGTCAAAGCAGAGCGTTTCATCAAGTCCGGCTTCAGCTTCGGGAGTTCGAGCGTCTTGGCCCAATCGGACCAGTAGGCCTCCGAGGTCGCTCGACGCTCGAGCTCCGGAACGTCGGACGGGCCGATTTCTTCTGTTCCGCAGCGCAATTCGAGGACGACGTCACCCTTGGACGGCTCGACGATGGCGTGGGCGGTCTGCTGGTTTCCGTCGGTGGCGATGTTCCACAGCACACCGGGGGAGCGGAGTACGTACGGCTCGTTGGTGCCGAGGACCCGAATGCCCTCGTCGACGACCTCGAGCGTGACCTGACCCTGGCCGAACTCGGGACGGGGTGCAAACGAGACGATCGCGTCGGCCTGACCTGAAATGATGCGGGTCAGGTCGGTTCGTCCCTGTGGGACGTCGTGGGGGAGGTAGTCGGTGACGGACAGGCTCGCCCAGCGGGTCTGAACTGTCATCGTGCTGTCGATGTACTTCTGGCTCAGCGGCAAGGCTGTGCGTCGAGGCCCGACCGAGAAGTGGCCGGCCCCGGTTCCGCCGAGAAGGTGTGCGAAGACGGCCGCTGAATCCGGTTCCGGGTGACACAACCAGGTCAGCGTCGCATCCGGGGTCACCAAAGCGACGGTGCGCGGACTGGCGAGCATCGAGAGTCGCTCGATGGGCGGAGCGTCGGCGCCGGAAAGCCACGTACGACGCTCGTCGAGCAGGAATGCCAGAGCGGCAGCGACGTCCTCGGTGCTGTCGACGCGATAGT
>NZ_LVCT01000023.1:0-19806 GCF_001647205.1 Rhodococcus sp. EPR-134 | reverse complement strand
ACCGATTTGCCCTCGGTGACCTGAACGCCTGGCCAGAGTGCCGATTCGGTGCGGACGGCGATGAGCGCCTTCTCGGCGTCGTCGGCACTGGTGTTGCGTACGTGCAGTGCAACGCTGGCGGGCTTCTTCTCCACCGTTGCCCCAGGGGTGTCGGCGGCGATTCGGCCCAACTCGGTGACGATCTCGTCGAGCAGTTTCCTGGCGTCGGCGTCGATCGCGTGAACGAATCCGATGTCGAACTCGGAGCCGTGGCTGCCGACCAATTGCACTTCGGCGGGAAGTCGGGACAGCGCAGCCAGATCCTTGAGGGCGCGGCCCGAGATCACGGCAGCCGTCGTCGACGCGAGGCTGGCGAGAGAGCGAAGCGCACGCACCGTTTCCGCCCGGGGATACGCCTTGTCCGGGTTGGCGACGATGGGTGCCATCGTCCCGTCGTAGTCGGAGGCTACGAGCAGACGCGGCGTGCGTGCCACGCCTGACAGCGCTCGGCGGAGTTCGATGGACAGATCTTGTGCGCTCACCTCTTCAAATCTAGGTGATGCAGCGACTCCTGGCTCGATACGTTTCCGGCCGATCAGTGCAAAAATGACAGATGCGACAAAGGATGTCTATTCGGGTTTCCGAGTTCCGTCACCGAGCAGCAGTTCAACCGTCAATTCCAGTCGATTGGCGACATCGGTAGCCGAATAGCGTCGCGTGAGCCATGCCACCAAATTGGACAGCCACACATCGGAGATCACGCGCGCGATCGCCAACTGCTCTTCGGTTGGCTCCTCTTCGGTCATCGCTCGTGCGAAGAGGCGGTCCATCAACTGGCCCACCTGATCGACCTCGGCCGCTGCGGAGGCGTCGGCGAACATGAACGCGCGAGTCATCGCTTCGGTGAGGAGCGGGTCGCGCTGCATCGCGCGGGTGATGAGGCTGAGGATCAGCTGCATCCGCTCGAGCGGGCTGGTTCCAGGTGGGATCTTGCCCTTGGAATCGATCTTCTCGAATTCGCGTGCCAGGGCGGACACCAGTAGGTGAACCTTGGACGGGAAGTAGCGATAGAGCGTTCCGACTGCGACGTCGGCACGCTCGGCCACGGCGCGCATCTGAACAGCCTCGTAGCCGCCCTTGGATGCCAAGGCGAGTGTTGCGTCGAGAATCCGCTTGCGGCGTTCACGTTGCGCGTTGGAGCTGAGATCGTCGTCCCCGAGCGTTGCAGAAGCAACCGCGTTGGAGCGGGATCGGGATGTTGTGGTCATCGACAAATTCCTTCGCGCCTTGACTCTTGGCCAGGTGTCATATTAGAACACGTTCTAAACAATTGTGTCACTTATCGAGAGGCGGGAACCAGTTGTGACAATCGCCACGACCGATGAACAGCGGGCGGTCCAGGAATCGATAGAGGCCTGGGCTCGCTCGGCCACGCCGATGGACATGGTACGCCGTGGACCAGCAGTTTCGTGGCGGGAGAAATGGTCCGAGTTCGCGTCTCTCGGGATATTTTCGGTCGCCGTTCCCGAAGCGGTAGGCGGAGCCGGGGCCGAAATCGTCGATCTCGCAGCAATGCTCGAGCAGGCGGCAATCGAACTCGTGCCGGGTCCTGTTCTCACGACTGCACTCGCAGCTCTGGTGGTGGGGCGTAGCTCGTCGCCCGCTGCCAAGCGATGGTCCGAAACGCTCGCCGACGGTGCGCTGCCGTGTGCCGTCGTATTGGACGAAAGTCCAGTTGCGGCAACGGCGAATGCGTCCGGCGGCATCGAGCTTCATGGCGAAGGAGGTTACGCCTGGGGCGGCGATTCGGGCGTATCGGTACTCGTGTCGGCGGGCGTCGTGTCCGAAGACGAAGGCTCGCGTGTCGTCTGGGCCCTCGTCGACGGAGACAGCGAAGGCGTGACCTACGAAGCGGTCGACACGATCGACAAGTCGCGACCACTGGCGCGAGTCTCCTTCGATCGAGTGACGGTCGATGCCGACCGAATCCTCGATGACATTGCGCCAGGATCGGTTTCCGACCTAGCGGCGGTACTGGGGGCAGCCGAAGCTGCCGGAATCGCGGCGTGGAGCCTGCGTACTGCGGTGGAGTACGCGAAGATTCGCGAACAATTCGGAAAGCCCATCGGCTCGTTCCAGGCGATCAAACATATCTGCGCCGAAATGCTGTGTCGCGTAGAGAATGCCGGAGCCGTCGCCTGGGATGGTGCGGTCGCTGCCGAGTCGGGCGACGAACTTCCGATCGCCGCAGCAGTGGCCGCCGCGGTGTCGCTGGATGCCGCTGTCGACACGGCAAAGGACTGCATTCAAGTGCTCGGCGGCATCGGATTCACTTGGGAGCACGAGGCGCACTTCTACCTTCGTCGAGCACTGTCGCTCCGGCAGATTCTGGGCGGATCGTCTCATTGGCGCGCACGCGTCGCGGAATTGACGATCGGCGGCGCACGGCGTCACCTTCAGATCGACTTGAGTGAGCTCGAATCCGACCGGTCCGAAATTCGCGAAGAGGTAGCGCAATTGGTGGCGCTGCCCGAATCCGAGCAGCGCAACGCATTGGCCGAATCGGGCTACCTTGCGCCGCACTGGCCCAAGCCGTACGGCCGGGGCGCCAAGGCCGCGCAACAGATTCTGATCGAAGAGGAATTGGCGGCCGTCGGTATCGGCCGACCCGATCTGGTGATCGGCTGGTGGGCAGTGCCGACCATCCTCGAGCACGGCAGTGCGGAGCAGATCGAAAGATTTGCGACTCCGACGCTCAAGGGCGAGATCACCTGGTGCCAGCTCTTCAGTGAACCCGGCGCAGGTTCGGATCTTGCGGCACTGCGCACTACCGCGGAAAAGGTCGACGGCGGTTGGAAGCTGAACGGCCAGAAAGTCTGGACTTCGCTTGCGCGTGAAGCTGACTGGGCCATCTGCCTCGCCAGGACCGACCGCGAGGTTCCCAAACACAAGGGCATCACGTACTTCCTTCTCGACATGAAGACGGCTGGGATTCGAATCTCGCCGCTGCGCGAGATCACCGGAGATGCCCTGTTCAACGAAGTCTTCCTCGACGACGTCTTCGTCCCGGACGAGTGCGTCGTCGGCCAGCTCGGTGGAGGCTGGAAACTGGCCCGAACGACCCTCGCCAACGAGCGGGTCGCAATGAGCGGTGGCTCTTCGCTCGGCGGTGCGATGGAGGAATTGCTCGAGCTGGCCGGCGACCCCGATCCTGTGGTGGCAGACAAGCTCGGTGGGCTGATCGGAACCGCCATGGTGGGCTCACTGCTGGAATTGCGCACGACACTGCGGCAATTGGACGGTCAGGATCCGGGTCCGGCGTCGAGCGTCCGCAAGCTGGTGGGCGTGCGCCAGCGTCAGAATGTCGCAGAGTTCGCCATGGAATTGGGTGGCCCGGCCGGATGGGTGGAGGGTCCGCTCTCGCGTGAGTTCCTCAACACGCGATGCCTGTCGATTGCCGGCGGAACCACGCAGATTCTGTTGACCGTCGCCGCGGAGAGAATTCTGGGCCTGCCCCGTGATTAGACGGCGTGAGTAGAGGCCTTTAGAAATGTCCACGTTGGTGATACAACTAGAACACGTTCTACATCAGAGACAGGATTGCCAGCGTGGACTTCACTCCCGATGAAACCCAGGAAGCGGTAGCCGAGGTGGCTACCGCGCTCCTTGCCCGCGAACTGGAGCCGGACGCGCTCTGGGCGGCATTCGCCGATGCCGACCTGCTCACGTTGGCCCTGCCCGAGCGTCTGGGCGGCGAGGGACTCTCCGTCGCCGACGTCGGTTCCCTCCTCGTCGAGGTCGGCCGGGCCGCCGCTCCAATTCCGGCTCTCGCAACCCTCGGCTTCGGTGTACTCCCCATAGTCGCTCTGGGGTCCGACGCTCAACAGGACGAATTGCTCACCGGAGTCGGCGCCGGACGGGTGTTCACCGCGGCGCTCGGTGAGCCGGGTCAGCAGTTCCCGGCACAGCCGTCGACCACCGCGCAGCAGTCGGGCGACTGGTATCGCGTCAGCGGGACGGTGCTTGCCGTTCCCTTCGCGGCGAGCGCACACAGAATTCTTGTGCCCACCGACGCCGGAGTCGTTCTCGTCGATCCGACCGCCGCCGGCGTCGCATTGACGCCGACTCCCAGTGCGTCCGGCAGTCCGGAGTTCGCAGTCACCATGGACGAGGCAGTCGGTGAACTTCTCGGTGCCGGCGAGGAAGCCGTCCAGACGCTGTACCGGATCGCCACGGCAAGCATCGGAGCCGTTGCAGACGGTTTGGTGTCCGGCGCCGTCGATCTCACTGCGGCACATGTCGGCTCGCGTGAGCAATTCGGTAAGCCGCTCGCCACGTTCCAGGCAGTCTCACAACAGATAGCCGACGCGTACGTCACCTCCCGGACCCTTCATGTCGCGGCGTTGTCGGCGTCCTGGCGCGTGTCGGAGGGCCTGGACGCCCAGTCGGACCTCGACGTCATGGCGTACTGGATCGCCCAAGAAGTGCCTGCCACGATGCAGGTGCTTCACCACCTGCACGGTGGTCTGGGCGTCGACGTCACGTATCCACTTCATCGTTACTACTCGACTGCAAAAGACCTGGCACGCCTGCTCGGCGGTGCTTCGCAGCGACTCGACCTCGTGGGGGCCCGGTGTTCATCGATCTGACCGACAGTCAGCGCGCATTGCAAGCTGAACTTCGACGCTACTTCTCGACGCTGATCTCGCCCGAAGAGGCCAAGATCATGCGCGTGGAGCGGCATGGCCCTACCTATCGCGAGGTCATCCGTCGTATGGGCAAGGACGGCTGGCTCGGCGTCGGCTGGCCGGTGGAGTTCGGCGGACGTGGGTTCGGTGAAGTCGAGCAGCAGATTTTTGTCAACGAGGCTGTGCGGGCGGATGTCCCACTGCCTTCGGTGACTTTGCAGACCGTCGGTCCGACCCTGCAGAAGTACGGCAGCGAGGAGCAGAAGCAGAAATTCCTGCCCGCGATCCTCGCCGGTGAAGTGCACTTCGCGATCGGCTACACCGAACCGGAAGCCGGCACCGACCTTGCAGCACTGCGCACTTCGGCGGCACGAAATGGTGACGAGTACGTCGTCAACGGCCAGAAGATTTTCACCACCGGCGGGCATGACGCCGATTACGTGTGGCTCGCCGTGCGGACAGGGTCTGCCGATTCAAGGCACCGCGGCATCTCCATCCTGATCATGGACACCAAAGATCCCGGCTACACCTGGACCCCGATCATCACTTGCGACGGTGCACATCACGTCAACGCCACCTACTACGAGGACGTTCGCGTTCCGGCGAACATGCTTGTGGGTGAGGAGAATCAGGGCTGGCGCTTGATCACGACGCAGCTCAACCACGAGCGCGTCATGCTCGGTCCGGCAGGTCGTGTCGCAGGGATTTACGACCACGTCTTCGATTGGGCCAAGCGTGAAAACCTGCTTGATCACGTTGACGTACGGCGCGCGCTCGGCGAGATTCATGCGACGTACCGCCTCAACGAACTGCTCAACTGGCAAGTGGCGTCGAGTGATTCGGATTCGGTGGATATCGCCGACGCTTCGGCAACCAAAGTGTTTGCGACCGAGCGTATCCAGCGGGTCGGTCGACTCGCGGAAGAGATCGTCGGGCGGTACGGAAATCCGATCGATCCCGAAACTGCTGATCTCATGGAGTGGCTCGACATGCAGATCAAGCGCAACCTGGTGATCACCTTCGGCGGTGGAGTCAACGAGGTGATGCGCGAACTGATTGCGACCGCCGGCCTGAAGCTTCCTCGCGTTCCGAGATAGGAAACAAATCGTGTCAGATCCCATTCTCACTGCTGCCGAGCGGGTTCGAGAGGACGGGCCAAGCGCTCCTCGCGCCGGCCGGGACCCCGTGAACCTGCCGATGATCCGCAACTGGGTCGAGGCGATCGGTGACGAGAACCCGATCTACGTCGACGAATCGGCTGCCCGCGCCGCCGGACACGACGGAATAGTCGCACCGCCGGCGATGGCGCAGGTATGGACGATGCGCGGTCTGGGGGCAATTCGAGAAGCCGACGATCCGTTGGGCCGGATGACGGACATCCTCGACGAGGCCGGATTCACCTCCGTCGTCGCGACCAACTGCGATCAGATCTACCACCGCTACTTGAAGCCGGGTGAAGAAGTCACCATCTCCTCGGTGTTGGAAGACGTAGTGGGACCCAAGAAGACAGGTCTTGGTGAAGGGTGGTTCTTCACTACTCGCAGCTTCTGGCGGGTCGGCGAAGAACTGGTCTCGGAGATGATGTTCCGGATATTGAAGTTCGCGCCGCCAGTCAGCGAGAGTTCCTCCACTGACGTGCCTGCGGACCTGGACGCATCTCGAATGCTGCGTCCGACAGCATCCCTCGACACGCAGTTCTTCTGGGACGGTGTCGCCGCACACGAGTTGCGTATTCAACTGCGTGCGGACGGTTCGGTACAGCACCCGCCGGTGCCCGCGATCTGGAAAGACAAGTCGGAGCAGACCGACTACGTGGTGGCGTCAGGTCGGGGAACGGTCTTCAGCTTTGTCGTTCACCACGCCCCCAAGGTTCCTAGTCGGTCGTTGCCGTTCGTCGTTGCCCTGGTCGAACTGCCTGAGGGTGTGCGGATGCTCGGCGAATTGCGCGGCGTCGATCCGTCGAGTGTGTCGATCGGAATGGAGGTGGAGGCGATCTACCTCGACTTCCCCGGAGACGACGAGACCGGGGGAACTCCCTGGACTTTGTACGCCTGGCAGCCGGTTGGGGCTTCTGCGGTTTCTGCGGGGAAGGAGTGACGATGACTTCGACGACGGATATCACTGTGGGAGAGGTTCTTCCGCAGCTCTCGATTTACGGCGGCCCGACGTTTGTGGTCTCGGCGGCGCTCGCTACCCGCGATTTTCAAGATGTTCACCACGACCGCGATCTCGCACAGAAACGCGGCTCGAAAGACATTTTCGTCAACATCCTCACCGACACCGGCTTGGTGCAGCGATTCGTGACCGATTGGGCCGGACCGCGGGCTGTACTCACGTCGATCAAACTCCGCCTCGGAGTCCCCTGGTACGCCTACGACACCTTGACGCTCTCCGGAACGGTGACCTCCTACGACGAGGATCTCGTATCGCTCGCGGTGGTCGGCAAGAACAGCCTGGGAGATCACATCACCGCACAGGTCACACTGGCATTTCCGGCGTCGGGCTCGAATGGAGACATTGAAAACGGAGACATTGAATGAGCGCATTGTCCGGCAAGGCAGCGATCGTCGGAATCGGAGCCACGGATTTCTCGAAGGACTCCGGTCGCAGTGAACTGCGACTGGCCGCCGAGGCTGTTCAAGCCGCGTTGGACGACGCCGGTCTGACACCCGCCGACGTCGACGGTCTTACCTCGTTCACCATGGACACCAACACCGAAGTGGCAGTAGCTCGTTCGGTGGGGATTCCGAACCTCAAGTTCTTCAGCCGCATTCACTACGGAGGCGGTGCCGCTGCGGCGACGATTCAGCAGGCCGCCATGGCTGTTGCCACCGGCGTCGCAGACGTCGTCGTCGCTTACCGCGCGTTCAACGAGCGATCGGGTGCCCGTTTCGGGCAGGTGAACTCCGGCCTTGTGGCGCAGGTCAATTCGTCGGGCACGGATAACGCTTTTTCCTATCCTCACGGATTGGGTACTCCTGCATCGTTTGTCGCGATGGTCGCGCAGCGATACATGCACGTATACGGAGCGTCCAGCGAGGACTTCGGTCGAATCGCCGTCGCCGACCGTAAGCATGCAGCCACCAATCCGAAGGCGTTCTTCTACGGGAAACCGATTACCCTCGAGGACCATCAGAACTCGCGATTCATCGCTGAACCTTTGCATCTCCTCGATTGCTGCCAGGAATCCGACGGCGGCATCGCGATCGTCGTCACCTCGGCAGAACGAGCCAAAGATCTGAAGAACACCCCCGCCGTTATCGCTGCCGCCGCACAGGGCAGCGGGGCAGATCAATACATCATGACCAGCTATTACCGCGACGGTTTGACCGGCTTACCGGAGATGGGCCTTGTCGGCGATCAGCTCTGGTCACAAAGTGGGCTGCGCCCGTCGGACATGCAGACGGCGATCTTCTACGACCACTTCACGCCCTATGTTCTGATGCAGCTCGAGGAACTCGGTTTCTGTGGCAGGGGAGAGGCAAAGGACTTCATCGCCGGTGGCGCAATCGAACTCGGCGGCAAGCTTCCGATCAACACCCATGGTGGACAGCTCGGCGAGGCATACATTCACGGGATGAACGGTATCGCCGAGGGTGTTCGGCAGATCCGCGGTACTTCGGTCAACCAGGTCGACTCCGTCGAGAATGTACTGGTGACTGCGGGAACGGGCGTTCCGACATCGGGGCTTGTGCTGACTCGCTGATTATCGTGGGCACAGCTTCATCAAGCGTCACGGCCGGTTGGCACCGCATCGAGGTCTCCTTCGATGCGGTGCTCGGTCCGTGTTCTGTTGTGCCCGAGGAGTACTACCTCAGGTTTTGAAGGTGGTGTTCGCCGGTCGCGGGTGCTGCTGCGGGTCGATCGAGGGCGGCGGAATGAACCACGGTTTGTTGTCGACACCGATCCGAATCGCCCATTTCCCGACGAACCCGGATTTTCGGTGCATCAACCGATGATGTGAACGGCACAGCAGGACCAGGTTGTTCATCACCGTCGGGCCACCGTTGGCCCAGTGCTTAATGTGATGCGCATCGGTCCAGGCGGGTACGCACGTGCAGCCGGGGAAGGCGCAGCCCTTGTCCCGGGCGATCAACGCCACTCGCTGTTCGGGGGTGACCAACCTCTTTCCTGGTCTCGCATCCAAGGGCGCGCCGTGATCGTCGAGCAGAACGGTCGAGAGGAAACAATCACACCCGAGAAGCCTGGTCTGCGACACCGACAGCGGTCCGAGCCAGGGCATGTGCCCGACATCAAGATCCGACACAGCCATTCCGTCATCAGCAGTGGAGGGTGCTGCGGCGCAGTCCCGATGCTCCGCCAGATCCCGAGCATTGATGTGAACGTTCACGTGCGGGCGTTGGCCACCGTCTGTGCCTGTTTTGGCGCAGTCGAGATACCGGCGGATCAGTTCGGTGAACCCGTCCGCCGTGCGTTTCGCCGCCGACCTGGCATCGGGAGTCCCGTCCGGTGCCGGGGTCGGCATCGTCAGATTCGACAGGGCCGAGAGCAACCTTTCTCCGGTGAGGGCATCTAAATCCCCACGCACCACCACCCGACCGTTCAACGTCGAAGCAATCCGCAACTCATTGAGATCGACATCCTCGGCGGGCGGAATCTCATCCGACTCGAACAACCGCTCCAACGTCGCGATCACGTTCCGCACCTTCGTCGTCGTCGCCTCCACACCCGACGCAGCAGCCAACAACAAATCGATACAACGAGGGAGCGCCTCCTCCGGCATCCCCTTCGGCGGTGACTCACAGAACGCCACGATCAACACCGCGTGCTCGAACGAACAATCCCCGCCATCGAACCGAGCCGCCACCGCCGGAAACGGCCGCAAAGCCGCACCCAATGCGGCGATCTTCTTCCCGTCCCGAACCTGCAGCATCGTGTTCGCCGCCAACCACGCACCCACCCCGCGGCTCGCGATCACCTGATCATCGGAACGCAACGAAAGTTCGTCGACCACCGCCACTCGAACGGCTTCGAGACGAAGAATCTCCGCACTCGCCGACACCGCAGCAGCGCGCAACTCGGCAGCAGTCAACTGCCACAGACGTCCGCGTAACCCCACCGCAGAACCCGAAACCACGTCCGACAACAAGACACTCATTGAATCCCCCGATCCCCTCCCCAAATCATACTCGAACATGCGTTCGAGTCAAGAGGTGCTTTTGGGCTCGCTCTAGGATCGCTGGATGTTCACGTTGACTACGGAACGCCTTGTTCTTCGAGATTTCACTGCCGCGGATGAAGGTGCCGTCCATCAGTACGCGTCCGACCCTGCCGTCTGTAGATATGTTGATTGGGGGCCGAACACCCCCGCGGTGACCAGGGCATTCCTGGCGGACGCGGCACTCGAAGCTGCGCTCGTCGAACGTCGCACGTTCACCCTGGCCATCACGTCGAAGGCCGATGGAACGGTCATCGGTTCGGTAGCTGTGTGGGAAGTATCCGCCGCGCACCGGCGGGCGGAACTCGGTTTTGTCGTGAACCCGAAGTTCCAAGGGCGAGGCTATGCGTCGGAGGCGGGGCGCGCGGTTCTGGAATTCGCCTTTGCTCGCTTCGGAGCGCAGCGAGTGCAGGCAACGTGTCGTCCGGAGAATTCGGCGTCGGCGTCGGTGCTCACCAAAATCGGAATGGAGGAGGAGGGGCGAATGAGGGCACACATGGTGATCCGGGGGACCGCGGTGGATTCGCTGCTTTTTGCTGCAACACGACCCGCCGCCGTACAGCCAGAGATCACGTCAGCTCACTTCGCGTGACCTTCCCGGGCCCTGGTGCGATACTCGAACCATGTTCGAGGATGCCTTGCTCATCGACGCGGCCGGCCAGCCCACTATGCAGCATCACCAGGCCTTTTCTCGGGACTGGGACCGCATCAAAGAGTGGTCCGACAACATCTACATGCCGTATACGGTCACGCCGATCGGAAGTCGGTTGAAGCCGGCTTCGGACATGTACTCCGCGGCAGTCGGCAAGATCGACGTCACCAGATTCTGTTACGGGATTCCGGTCTCCGTCGGTGAATGTTCGCCTGAGGCCGGAAACATTCTGGTTCTGACGACTATCAGAGGCAACGGTCGACATGCCCTCGGCGGAGGAACTGCGGTGAATACTGCCGTGGGGGAGACCTTTGTCGCCGACTGTAGCCGGACCGACTACTTCGTCGAATTCGACGAAGATCACCTGCAGCTGAATCTCACTGTGCCGCATCAGCTTGTCGCCGATCACGCCATGCAATGGTTCGGGTCGGTTCCCGACGACCGTCTGTGGCGGCACAAGTGCACCATCGGCGGGCGGGGCTCGAGTTGGCTGGCATTGATGGACTACGTCGTTCGCGCAATTGCAGAGTCGCCTGAGGCGATGTCGAGCGAAAGGCTGGGTGCCAGGGTTCAAGAACTCATCGCGGCTCAGCTTCTCGACGAGTGGGCGACGCAGGCCGGGCTGCAACTCGGCGTCGACGTCGCCTCCGCCGAACCTGCCTACGTGCGATCGGCAGAGGAGTACATCGATACGTTTGCTCGCTCGGTGCCGACGGCATCGGAGATCGCGGCTGCGGTGGGTGTCAGTGTCCGGGCGCTCACTGCGGGATTTCGACGGTACCGAGACACCACACCGGGGCAACGATTGCGCGCGCGTCGGTTGGAGGGTGTACGCGGCGAACTGTTGCGTTCCGACGGGAGAACCGTCTCCGAAATCGCCAACGCCTGGGGCTACGTCAATCTGGGTATGTTTGCGGCCACATACCGGAAACGGTTCGGAGAGTTGCCTTCCGAGACCCGGAATCGACTCTGAGGACAGTTGTTTGAACGGTCATGACGATCGTTTTACGCACTCGATGAACTGCCGTGATCCGTTGTTTCGTGTCGGAGCGTTCTGCAAGGATTGAAATCGAACGTGACAGCAATCCCACGAGCTAGGAGTACGTCATGGCAACTCGACTCAATCCGTACATCAGCTTCAACGGCAATGCCCGTGAGGCGTTGGAGTTCTACAAAGAAATCTTTGGTGGCACGCTGGCGCTGAGCACGTTCGGTGAGTTCGGCAATCCCGGTGAAGGCGGCGACAAGATCATGCACGGAATGCTCGAAACCGATCAGGGATACACCCTGATGGGTGCCGACACTCCGCCCGGCATGCCGTACAACCCCGGCGACAACATCACGGTCAGCCTCAGCGGCGACGACGGCGATGTGCTGCGCGGGTACTGGGAGCAGTTGTCGGGAACGGGAACCGTGAGCGTTCCACTCGAGAAGCAGATGTGGGGCGACGAATTCGGCGCCTGTACAGACAAATTCGGCATTTCCTGGCTGGTGAATATCGGAGCGCCCCAGAGCTAACTCCAAGCTCTGCCCGGTTCTGCCGAAACGAGACAGTTTTACTGCCGTTTCGAGGCAGAACCGGGTATGTGATCGCCGTTACATTCTGTTCGACAAGACAAGTTGCAAGTCGGATGGAGAAATGCAGTGACGATCGAAGATATTGCGCGGAAGCCCCTTTCGAAGCAGCACCTCGACGACGTGCTGGCGCGAGCAACTCAGCGGGCTGACCGAGTCCCGGGTGTCGTCGCGATGATCACGGATCGAGAAGGCAACATCTACGAGGGTGCAGCCGGTGAGCGGGCTCTCGGTCACGGCGAACCGATGACCCTCGATACAACCTTTGCGCTCTTCTCCACCACCAAGGCGATTACCGGTACCGCTGTCCTGCAATGTGTGGAGGAGGGGTTGCTCGATCTCGATGCACCTGCAGCGACCTATGTTCCCGACATCGGTGAGCTGAAGGTCCTGGACGGTTTCGACGCCGGCGGAAACCCCGTTCTTCGGGAACCCAAGCGTGACATCACCACTCGCATGCTGCTCCTTCACACTGCAGGGTTCGGCTACGACTTCTTCAACGAGTCGTACAACCGGCTCTCGCAGGAACATGGGCAGCCCAGCGTGATCACGTGTAGCAAAGCGGCGCTCACGACACCGCTGCTCTTCGACCCGGGTGAGAAGTGGGAGTACGGCACCAACATCGACTGGGCCGGACAGGTCGTCGAGTCGATTCGAGGTCAGCGACTCGGCGATGTCATGCGCGAGCGCATCTTCGAACCTCTCGAGATGACGGATACGGCATTCACGATGAGCCCGTCGATGAAGGATCGACTTGCACCGATCCATCAGCGCGAGAGCGACGGAAGCCTCACTCCGCTCATCGGATTCGAGCTTCCGGCCGAACCCGAGGTGCACATGGGTGGTCACGGTTTGCACGGCACTGTCGGCGACTACATGAAGTTCATCCGTATGTGGCTCAACGACGGCGCGGGCACTTCGGGTCGCGTGTTGTCGTCGGAGACGGTAGCTGCAGCCGTTCAGAACGGGCTCGAAGGCCAGCACGTGGGGTTGTTGCCCGGAGTTCTCC
Organism: Rhodococcus sp. EPR-134; assembly: GCF_001647205.1. NCBI lineage: Bacteria > Bacillati > Actinomycetota > Actinomycetes > Mycobacteriales > Nocardiaceae > Rhodococcus > Rhodococcus sp. EPR-134. The sequence goes on along the minus strand of NZ_LVCT01000023.1, from coordinate 6,724 downwards.
CGACGCTGTCCAACGATGCGGAATTCTTCCCCGGTGTACCCAAAGGATGGGCATACTCCTTCATGACAAATGAAGAGGTGGCACCCACCGGTAGGCCGGCCGGATCGCTGGCTTGGGCGGGTCTTGCCAACCTCTATTACTGGATCGACCGGCAGACCGGCGTCGGCGGGTTCTGGGCAACGCAGATTCTGCCGTTCGCGGACGCTGGATCCATCAACGGATACCTGGAATTCGAGACCGCCGTTTACCAGTGATCGGCTGGATTCCCGCTGTCCGGGATCGACTGTTTCTTTCGGGCGGGTTCGGAGTACGCATGCAGTACAGCGCACGCTTGCATACGACGAACTAGGAGACGGCATGAACAGCCTCGAAGGCAGCTTCGAAGGAAAAGTTGCACTGATCACCGGCGCCGCACGCGGTCAGGGGCGCGCCCACGCTGTCGCATTCGCGGAGCGTGGCGCGGACATCGTGATCTGCGACCGGTGCGAGAACAGTGATGTCGTCGCCTACCCCCTCGCAAACGAGGAGGATCTGAAGGAAACCGTTCGTTTGGTGGAAGCCACCGGTCGTCGGTGCATTGCCGTCAAGGCAGACACTGCTGATCGCGACGCAATGGACGCGCTCGTTGCCCGCGCTGAAGCCGAGTTCGGCCGTGTCGACATCGCCGTCGCGAATGCCGGTGTGTCCGTGCCCGCTCCGATCACGTCGATGACGTCGGCGCAGTGGAACGAAGTCATCTCGTCGAACCTGACCGGTGTGTTCAACACCGTTGCGGCCGTGTCAGGTGGAATGGCGGAACGTGGTTACGGTCGCATCATCACGATTTCCTCGATGATGGGTCGCTCCGGTGGCACCCAGATGGCTGCGTACGGCGCCTCCAAGTGGGGCGTCATCGGTTTGACGAAGAGTGTGTCGCTCGAACTGGCAAACTCGGGTGTGACCGTGAATGCTATTGCACCGGGGAACATCTCGACGCCGATGATTCACAACGACATGATGTACGCGATGATGCGGCCTGACCTCGAATCGCCGACGGCAGACGACGTCGAACCCGTGTACGCGACTCTGCATGCGCAGCCGGTCGGTTGGCTGGATCCCTTCGAGATCACGCGAGTAGTCCTGTTCCTCGCCGCCGACGCGAGTGCCCACATGAGTGGCATCGTGGTTCCTGTCGACGCCGGAGTCGCCGCTCGCTCGAACGCTTGACGGACAAGACCGTTCGCGCGAAAGCGCGGACCGGGTGGGTCGTCGGCGTCCTGAGTCTGAGCGGCGTGGTGGTCGCGCTGCAACAGACCTTGGTGGTGCCGGTGCTGCCCGAGTTCGCGACGGCATCGGGAGTATCGTCGGCCACCGCTTCGTGGCTGGTGACCTCGACATTGCTGACCGGTGCCGTCGCGACCCCTCTCATCGGCAGACTCGCCGACATGTTCGGAAAGCGCGCGATGATGCTCGTCTGTCTTGCCGTGATGATCGTCGGCTGCATGGTTGCGGCGCTCAGCCAGAGTTTCTGGTTACTGATCCTCGGACGCTCGTTGCAGGGGTTCGCGACGGCACTTCTGCCCGTCGGAATCAGCATCATGCGCGATGTCCTTCCTCCGGAAAAGCTAAGTGGTGCAGTAGCTCTCATGAGTGCGACGTTGGGGATCGGTGGCATGTTCGGTATGCCGATGGCTGGGGTGATCTCGGCGCACTGGGGACTACCCGCGCTTTTCTGGGTCACCGGTGGATTCGGGGTCGTACTGATAGTCGTCTTGCCGCTGGTGGTGCCGGAATCGGCTGTGAAGAGTCGCGGACGCTTCGACTTTCTGGGAGCCACAGTCCTCACGCTCGCTATGACTGCACTGCTGCTGGCCGTTTCGAAAGGAACCGAATGGGGCTGGGCAAGCCCCGAGGTTCTGGTTCTGATCGCGTCCGGCGTGGTCTTGCTCTGTGGATGGATTCCGTGGGAACTGCACACGCCGGCACCGCTGGTCGATCTGCGGACTTCCCTTCGCGCTCCGATTCTGGTTTCGAACGTCTGCGCAGTATTACTCGGTTTTGCCATGTTCATCAGCGCGTTGGCGGCAACGCAGGAACTTCAGTTGCCCCTGGCGTCGGCGGACGGTCTCGGACTCTCGGCTGCCGAAGCCGGACTGGCGATGATGCCGGGCGGAGTCCTGATGATCGGATTGGCGCCGGTGTCGTCGAAGGTGACGAGGCGATGGGGAGCGAAGGCTACGTTGGCGTCGGGTGCGATCGTCATTGCAATCGGCTATGTCTTGCGTGTGCTGTTGGCGCCGACGTTGGTCAATATCGTGATCGGCGCTGCCGTGGTATCGGCCGGTGTGGCATTTTCCCTGGCAGCCATGCCGACGCTGATCACCGAATCTGCACCGATCCATCAGACTGCCTCGGCCAACGGATTCAACAGCCTGCTCCGTTCGGTCGGTACCTCCACCGGAAGCGCCGTTGCGGCAGCGGTATTGGCCGGTTCGACGGTGGTGATCGGTGCGAGCACTGTGCCGACCCTGCATTCGTTCGCGGTTTTGTACTGGATCGGAGCGGGCGTATCGGCACTGGCGGCCGCGGTGACCTTGGCAGTGAGGGTGGAGCGGACGGGGGCGGTATCGCGGCCCGAGTTACCAATTGCAGCCGAAACCGATGGCGCAACGAAGATCGGGTGAGTCGACGGACTCACCCGATCTTCGTCACCGTTATCTCCGACTGGAATCGACCAGGTACTCGAGATTCTGGTTGTACGGTGTGGCCGTCACCGCCGCGTGCGAACTCACCCGAGACACCTCGGTAGTGCCGCGAACGACAGAGGCCTTGATGGAACCTACTTTCAACGGGGCGATGCAGCTGCTCATCCCGGCCGGGGCATTGCAGGTGGTAATCGTGGTTCCCACGGTCACTTTGACGACTGCGGGAGCGGTCAAGAAGGTGAGAACCTCGACGGTATCGCGAGCGGGGGATGACCATTGGCGCAGTGTCATAGGGCAGCAGAGCGATTGACGGGGACCGCGGAGACCGACTGATTGCGATAGACGAGATACGCGGTGTCGCGAACAATCGCGGGTGAGGCGCCGGAGCGGAAGCTGTACAGCCCGTAGGAACTCATGTCGAGTAACGCGCGCCCATGACCGGCGCTGGGTGCGAACGACGTTCCCTCGCTGTAGTCGTTCCAGGTGACGAGCTGTACCCATTCACTGTTGGACGCAATCGCAATCTGCCACATGTTCTGCAGATTCTGTGAATTCTGTGCCTCGTCGTAGATCGACTGACTCGGACGAGCATCTTGGAAGGCGACTGGCTGCATCCATATCTTTCCCAAGGAGTGAGCGGCAGCAGCAAGCCCCATCGGAGAGTTCGGGTTCGATCCCGAGAGCGGATTTCCTGCCGGATTTCGGTTACCCCAATTCGACATCCCGTAGCTGATCGATGCAAAAGAATTCCGGTTGGCTGCTGCGTCGAGGAAAACCGGAACAAATGCCACATTTATTCCGTAAGAATTTTTCATAATAGTGATGAACTCCGACCACCAGCCCGCAGTCTTGTTTTCGGCAAGAAATGGCGAGATCACTAGTCGTCCGTCGCTCAATTTGAACGATGATGCCATGGTCGAATACGGTTTCATCTCTGCTGCCATTTGAGCTGCGGTCATGTTTTTGAACGCGCCGTTCATATCAGGCATGAGCATGATCTTGAAATTCGGATCGACTGCTGCGGCCGCTTTGATCAGGGCTGTGGGCACGGTGGAACCCCACCAACTGGTGTCGGTTGCCTTGGCGATGATGTCGACGGAGAATCCGTCGATGCCCGCGGCGATTGCCGAACGAACTTCGTTTTCGAGGTCGCGTTGGCGCCACTGCGTATCGGCGATGGGTTGCCGCGGTGTCGGCCGATCGCGGAGGAATCCTCCGTAGCGAACGTGTTTGTTGTTCTCGCCGTTGACCGTAAGATATTGTGTCGCATAGTAATCGCCAGACGGATTCGCATTGTCGATCGAAACCGGATAGGGCGGGAAGTAGTGAGCGAAAACCAACTTTCCGTTCAGTGCCGACTTGGGTGGAATGTCGAAGGGCAGCGCTGCAGATTCAGGATTCGCCGAGAACGAGGCCGGCGTGTACGTCGAGGCGGAGCGTGGTTGTGTGTTGTACGCGGCGATCAGTGCGGCCGCGACAATCACGGCCAGGGTGAAGCAGATGGTCTCGAAGGAATATTTCGCCGTTTTTCGGATCCACGGAGTTCGGATGTATCGAGTTCTGATACTCATGGCACAGTCAGCCTTTCTCGATCCCCCGAAGTGTGAGTCTTCCCCGCGTGCACTGAATCGGTGATTCAATTCTTTTCGGCCTCTGTCTGATTTGTAATTCGAGATTCGACACCATAAGTCAACTGTCACCGGCCCGAGTGTCACTTGCTGTACGAGTGTAACGCTGCCGCGTTCATCATGAATACCTGAAAGCGGTCTTTGTTCAAGAATTTCGGGTTTTTCTTTCCTGTATATATCCGTCGAAAGGTCGGTGAAATTTATCGGCTGTATTGGACAGGACTGGGACGTGTGGTCTGTTCCGTACCTCGTGGCCGAAAGGCACCGGCGAAACCAGGGAGGTGATTGCAGCCGGGCAACTGACGAAATTTCCTGGAATGTGTCGGCCTCCTGGGTCACACTGGGGAACGGACTACCGACGGATTACCGATGCGGGAGGGCTCATGACCGAAGCGATTGTGGCCGAGGGGCTGGTCAAGAAGTACGGCGACGTCACGGCATTGGACGGCATCGACCTGGAAGTGCGCGAGGGTTCGGTGATGGCTCTATTGGGCCCCAACGGCGCCGGAAAAACCACTGCGGTAAGGATATTCACGACGCTGCTCATTCCGGACGGTGGACGCGCCAAGGTTGCCGGGCTGGACGTGGTCGAGGATGCGCGGGCGTTGCGATCCAAGATCGGTGCTTCGGGTCAGTACGCCGCGGTCGACGAGTACCTGACGGGCTATGAGAACTTGGACATGGTCGGGAGGCTGTATCACCTCGGCGCCCGAAGCAGTAAGGCCCGAGCGCGTGAATTGCTCGAGCAGTTCGATCTCGTCGAGGCTGGAGATCGGCCGGTCAAGGGCTATTCCGGCGGAATGCGGCGACGTCTCGATCTCGCCGGCGCATTGGTTGCTCGGCCGCAGGTGTTGTTTCTCGACGAGCCGACCACCGGCCTCGATCCTCGGGCGCGACTCGGTCTCTGGGACGTCATCGAAGGGTTGGTGGCTCAGGGGACCACGCTGTTGCTCACGACGCAATACATGGAGGAAGCCGAGAGGTTGGCCGACCAGATCGCCGTCATCGACCGCGGCTCGGTCATCGCGCGCGGTACTGCAGACCAGTTGAAGGCGCGGGTCGGGGGTGAGCGCATCGAATTGAGCGTGCACGAGGTCGAACATCTCGACATCGTCCGCGAGGAATTGCGCTCGCTTGCCGTGGGGGACATTCAGGTTCAAGAGAATGTCCGTCGCGTCACCGTTCCTGTCGACGACGGCACCGACGCGTTGGTGGCGGCGCTGAATCTTCTGTCGGTACGAGGCATCCGCGTATTCGACGTCGGCTTGCGCAGACCCACTCTCGACGATGTCTTCCTCACACTGACCGGGCACCAGGCTGAACTGGAGGATCAGAAATGACCGTGCAGATGGCGCTCGAAGACGGTTTGACCATCGCCAGGCGAAACTTGATCAAGATCAAGCGCGTTCCGGATCTGCTGGTGTTCACCACTTTGTCGCCGATCATGTTCGTGCTCTTGTTCGCGTATGTGTTCGGCAGTGCGATCTCGGTCCCGGGCACGTCGTATCGAGAATTCCTGATCGCCGGAATCTTCACGCAGACGGTCATATTCGGTGCGACCTGGACTGGTTTGGGGATGGTCGAAGACATTCAGAAAGGAATCATCGACAGATTTCGATCGCTGCCCATGGCTCCGTCTGCCGTGCTGACCGGCCGAACATCGAGTGACGTGTTGATCAACGTCATCAGTTTGGTGGTCATGTCGTTGACCGGTCTTCTGGTCGGGTGGCGGATTCACTCCAGTTTCCTCGAAGCGGTGGCGGGTTATGCGCTGCTTCTGTTCTTCGCGTACGCGTTGTCGTGGGTCATGGCTGTTGTCGGGCTTTGGATCCGGACACCGGAGGTATTCAACAACGCGAGCTTCATCGTCATCTTTCCGCTGTCGTTCATCGCGAACACTTTTGTCGAGACCACCAATCTTCCCGGCCCGCTCAAAGTGATCGCCGAATGGAATCCGGTGTCGGCGGTTACCCAGGCGGTGCGTGAATTGTTCGGCAATACCAATCCTGCGATGACGGTTCCGGATGCGTGGCCATTGCAGAATCCGGTCATCGCGTCGTTGTTGTGGACTTTCGGTTTGCTGATCGTCTTCGTGCCGTTCGCTATTCGTCGGTATCAGAAGGCAGTCAGCCGCTGACCTGGTGATTCCGGCCGGTAGGGTGGATATGTGCCGGAGCCCGAACGCATCGACAAACGCAGCCTGAGATACGCCGGGCGACGTGAGGAGTTGCTCGACGCGCTGACCCGCTACGTCATCGACAACGGTGTCGGGGAATTGACGGTGAGGCAGCTCGCCAAGGCCGTGGGTGTGTCGCATGCGTCGTTGCTCAACCATTTCGAGAGCAAGGAGAATCTGCTCTCCGAGGTCATCGAGAACATGCGTGGTGAGTCCATTCCGATTGCGGTGCCGAT
>NZ_LVCT01000022.1:0-5441 GCF_001647205.1 Rhodococcus sp. EPR-134 | reverse complement strand
CTCGACAGGGTGTGGGAGAGTAGGACACCGCCGAACACACATTAGAGAAGCCCCCCAACCAGTACTGGTTGGGGGGCTTTCTCGTACCCAAAACACCCCCCGAAACATCCCGTCGCCGGCACCCTCTGATCGAGTGAACGGTACGTTCGTCGCCTCAGATCGACCGAACGTACCGTTCACACCATAAGGGGCGCGAGCACAGCCGACTCACCACCCCGTCCGGGACCGAGCGAACGACACGCTCACCCTCTTGGACGAGGGGAACGGTACGTTCACTCCATCAGGGCAGGGCAGGGCAGGGCAGGGCAGGTGAGCGGATGGGCAGATCCGACAGGCGTTATGGCAGAGCTGCCTGCAGCACCTCGCAGAGCACGTCCAGCGTCCTCGAGTACTGCGACTGCGTCGGCGTGCTGTAGCCGACGACGATGCCGTCACCGCCGACTGACGACACGTCGGGATGTCGGAAGACCGACAGCCCTTCGAGCCCGAGATCGCGCGCCTGGGCCGCTGCAAGAACAGATTGTTCGGTGCCGGAGGGCAGACGGATCACAGCGTGAAGTCCCGCGGAGATCCCCTCGACCCTGACCTGGGGTACTTGCTGCGCAAGTGTCGCGACCAGTTGATCGCGTCGTCGTCGGTACGAGGTGCGCATCTTTCGAATATGGCTGTCGAATCTTCCGGATTCGATGAAGTCCGCCAAGGTCAATTGATCCGTTGAACTTACCCAGCGTTCGTAGGGTCCCTTTGTCGCGAGGACAGGTTCGATCAGCCTGTCCGGCAACACCATCCATCCGATGCGAATGGCCGGCGACAGTGTCTTGCTGACAGTGCCCAGGTACGCAACGTGCTGCGGTGCGATTCCTTGGAGTGCACCGACAGGTTTTCTGTCGTAACGGAATTCGCCGTCGTAGTCGTCCTCGATGATGACGCCGCCCGTAGTCGTGGCCCATTCGAGAGCGGTCGCGCGCCTCGCCGGTGTGAGGGGACCGCCGAGAGGGAACTGATGGGTCGGCGTCAGCAGAACACTTTCAGCAGATGTAGAGGCCAATTCGTCTGTGCAAGTGCCTGATTCGTCAACCGATATGGGAACTGTCAGCAGCCCTTCGTCGGCGAGCAACTGCCGGTGCAGGTGAAGGCAGAAAGCGTCGACCGCAATCGTTCCTCCGAGTGCGCGGGCAAGGAGGGAAATCCCGTGACCCGAGCTGGCACTGATCACAATGCAGCTCGGATCGACGCGAACGCCTCTGGTGCGGCTCAGGTATGTGGTGAGGGCGTTTCGGAGTTCGACTCGGCCCCTGGGATCAGTAGTCGCGAACGCGTCGGTCGGCGCGGTGGTCAAAGCACGTCTGGCGGACGAAATCCATGCAGTGCGGGGAAACGCCGACGCGTCGGGCGATCCAGGGAGAAGGCTGTAGGTCCAGCGTCGTCGAGTCGGTGATGGCTCGACCTCGCGGGTGTGTGTGCTGGCGAGCGTGGCGACCAGGGTCCCGGAACCAGGCCGTGTGACAAGCCACCCAGCTGCGGCGAGCTCGGCATAGCAGTCCGCAACGGTGTTTCGGGCAACTCCGAGGTCGAGCGCGAGGGTGCGGGAAGGTGGGAGTCTGGTGCCGGGCTTCAACAGTCCACTGTCGATCGCGTCGCGAAGGGTCTGAAGCAGTGCAGCGCGAACCCCGATTCCCTGTGGCAGCTCGATATGTAGATCGAACCCAAGATTGGCCCACGAATTCACCACCGGATTGAACCATGTTTCCGGGTCTTTCCGGGATTACCGTTTGAGTTATGACTACAGCAACAGGACAAAGACTGGATATCGCAAAGCTGGCGCCCGAGGTCTACAAGGCGATGATTGCGTTGGATGCCGCTGCGCGCAAGGGGCTGGAGCCGACGCTCGTCGAGCTGGTCCTCACGCGTGCGTCGCAGCTGAATCATTGCCCATGGTGCCTGGACATGCACACTCGCGACGCCCGAAAGGTCGGCGTCACGGAGCAGAAGCTCTACCTACTGAACGCGTGGGAAGAAGCGCGAGGGATGTACTCCGATCGTGAACGAGCCGCGCTCGCCTTGACCGAGGCCGTGACAGTCCTCACCGACGGTTTCGTTCCGGACGAGGTGTACAGCGAGGCTGCCGGCGAATTCTCGGACGTGGAACTGGCTCAGCTCATCAGCGTCATTTTGACGATCAATGCGTGGAATCGCATTGCGGTTACCACGAGGAAGGCGCCTCCGGTCCGAGACTGATCCGAGGCCGTGCTCCGCTCTCCGGCAGGGCAGGGTTCCGCCGTCGGAGATCTGGATAATCGACGCAAAGAGGACCAAAAGATTGGTTCAGGGTGTGAACAAAACCAACAGATTCTTTGAATGTGAGGCAAATCACACAATGTGAGTGGAGATTGTTCTGGGGCATCTACAAGTTGCCCGAATCCCGACAAAGCAGTCTCGGTCGGAAGTTTCCGGCGAAGGGGTCCGCATAGCGGGCCCCTTCTTTTGCGCGCGAGCTGAAAACGCCCCTTCCTGTGAGTTTCCCCAGAATGTCCAAGTTACCGACTGGCTAGCGTTGGCGAAATGTCGGGAACGTCGCGGTTGGATGAGCAGATTTTGGGGGGATCGCGATTGTTGTGCGGTTGGACAAAGGTTCAGTCACCTTCATGGCTAACTCGTCATCCGAATGTCCAAGCTGCGCCCTGGGTGCTCGACGATTGGGTGATCTTTCTTGAAACATGCACTACATTGCCATTCAGTAACTGGCTGATTGCCAAAAGTGATCGGCTGATCCTCTCGGAAGTGAGCGCTGGGTGGCGTGGTATTGGGAATCCAGGCAACCGTCCCGCTACCGAAATGTCTTGAAAGGGAAGCTTTGATGACTGTGTCTGGTTCACGGCGTAGGCCGCTTGTTCTCCGGCTCTCGCTAACTGCAGCTATTGCCGTAACGGTCGCCGGTAGTAGCGTTGCTTTTGCTTCGCCAGCTGTGTCCGCGCCGATGCCGGTGCGAACCGCGGCCGCTCCGGCGTTCACCGCCGGGTTGTGTGAGGGCACCGAGTACACGCCCTCGGAGCAGATGCTCGACATCTCCGGCATTCGGCTGGATCACTACAACGACGGCAACATCGTGCCGATGTACGGCACCACCGATCGGGGTACCTCGGCCGCGGTGGATGCTCCGGTCTGCGGTGTCCGCGACGTCGACGGAATTGCGAAGTCGGAATGGATGTACTGCACGGACTTCGATCTCGATCCGTGTGCCGGTGTCGACGAGAACGGTTTGCCGGTTGACAAGCACAACGACGAGACGGGTGCGACGGTGCCGTCGTCGGGCAATCCCGATCTGTCAGCCGACGATCTCGCTGTCATCAGTTGGTTGCTGCAGAATCCCGCCAAACTCGACGGTGTCGTTTCGGGAAATGGCAGCGAGGATGCACGTTCGGCGCGGCAGACGCTTGTGTGGTGTGTCTCGGACTACGACAATCCGCTGATGGCCGATTTCAAAAGCCTGTGCGACAGGAACATCGGAGACGACGAGCGAGCTCGCATCGTCGAGATCATGAACGTCACGCAGACGCTCGACCTCGTTCGCAAGACACCCGCGACGGGGACTCTAAAGGCCGGCGAGACTGCCGTTTTCACCCTGAATACGAATATGTACCGGAAGCCGATCACTGTTCAGTCCTCGGCGGGCACCGAACTGACCGTCTGTGGTGACAACGCCAAGGCGACGTTGACTGCAAACCAACTGACGGTCGACGGCCGCGGCGACGCACCGACTGCTGTTGATCTTTGCCTCACCGCTGCGGCCGGCGGGGACTACTCGGTGACTGCAAGCGTCATTCCGGATTCGGTCGAGAACCTGCACTGGAACACGGCAGGCGCACAGTGCCAGATCTTCGCGTCGTTCGACACCGTTCGGCCGGCTTCGATGAATGCATCTGCCAGCGTCGGATATGCAGCAGCACCCACGACGACACCGGCAACGAGCACGCCGGCAACAACGACACCGGCAACGACCACACCGGCCACCACGACGCCTGCAACCCCGGTCGTTCCGATCGTGCCGATTGTTCCGATCGTGCCCATCGTGCCCATCGTGCCGATTGTGCCTGTAGTTCCGGGTGCACCTGTTCCGTCGCAGCCGGTTGCAACTCCCGCAACTCCGGCGCCGTCGGCTCCGAAGCCGGCCACTGGCCCCCGCCCGGTTGCCATCGACGGTGGTGCTGCTGAACAGAATTCAGGCCGCAACGTCGCCGTCGCAGTGACGGGCCTCGGGCTTGTCGGAATGGCTGCTGCCGGAGCAGTTGCTCTCCGCCGCAAGCGATCCTGACACCAGGCACGTGTAGTAGACGTCGGCACCGATCACGATTCGTGTGATCGGTGCCGACATTGATCAGACGCAGGGGGCGTCAATTCGCACGAGGTGCCGGGGGCGCCTCATCCCGCAGGAGACAGTTCGATGACCATGTACGAGTCGGATCCCAATCCATCCAATCCATACGACGATCCCAACCACGATCAGCCCGCGAGTCCAGGCAAAGGGCGTCGTGTCGCGTTCATTCTGGCTCTCATCGCGGTGTTGGTCGCCGGTGCTTCCATGGCCTTCGTCGGCCTGCGATCCTCCGATGACGATGCTGCGATCCCGCCGAGTCCGGGAGTTGTCATGTCGCACTCCGTGAATCCGGCAACGCCTACGGATGCGTTGATGACTCCCAACACCCTTTCGCTCGACCCGGTCGGTGTTCAGGCGCCGATCGTGGACGCCACCGTGCCGGAAGGAGTTCTCACTCCGCCGGAGAACGTCAAGAACGTCGGAATCTGGCTCGACGGTGCATCTCTCGATTCCGCCACCGGCACGACCTTGATTGCCGGACACGTCAATCTGACCGGCCAGGGTAACGGCGCGCTGTTCGACCTGGGCACGATCGAGCCGGGTGAAGTGATCCGTACATCCGACGCGACGGGTAAGAGCACGTCGTGGAAGGTGACTGCGGTGACGACGCGCCCGAAGGCCGATGGTGTGGAGGAAAGCGTGCTGGCCGGCCCGGAGGGCCCTCGTAAGTTGGCAGTCGTAACCTGCGGCGGCGAACTGCAATTCGAGGACGGTGTGGGCAACTACGCCGACAACGTCTACCTGTACGCGGATCTGATGGTCTGAGACACAGGAATGATTCCGACGGTCCCCGATCCCTCTTCGTAGAGATCGGGGACCGCCTGTTGGATAGTGTCGCAGGTATGGATCTTCACCTGTCTGGAAAGCGTGCGATCGTTGCCGGTGGTAGCAAGGGGATCGGTCTGGCAATCGCCAGAGGTCTGGCCGCTGAAGGGGTCGACATCGCGATACTCGCGCGCACTGAGCGAACCGTCGTAAGCGTTGCACGAGATTTGGTTTCGGAGTTCGGAATTCGTGCGATCGGAGTCGTGACGGATACGCGAGACGACGACGCGGTTCAGGCGTC
>NZ_LVCT01000021.1:0-9795 GCF_001647205.1 Rhodococcus sp. EPR-134 | reverse complement strand
ACCACCGACGACGTCGTGCGAGACGAAGTCGAAGTGAAAGTGCTGGGGTACCTGCGAACTGCGCGCGCTGTGGCGCCGTATCTGATCGATCAGGGTTGGGGTCGGATCATCAACATCAGCGGTTTGGGTGCCAGACAGGCCACTTCGATCGCCCACACGATCCGCAACGTCAGTGTGTCTGCACTGACCAAGAATCTTGCGGACGAGCTGGGCCCCAAGGGAATCAACGTCACCGTCGTCCATCCGGGCGTGACGAGGACCGAGAGGTTGACCGCACGGATTACGCGCGAGTCGGAAGAATCCGGCCGCTCGCAGGCAGAGGTGGAGCGTGGTATCGCGACGAACTCGATACACCGGATCATCGATGCAGAAGAAGTAGCCGACGTCGTGACCTTCCTGGCATCGCCGCGAAGCATCGCGATCACCGGTGACGCAGTGGCAGCGGGTGGAGGAGTGCCGGGGCCGGTCTACTACTGAAATTGTGCGTACTGCTACCTGCCGGCGGTGGTGACGATCGTGTGAACGCGTCCGCCGCCGAGTCTCTTGCTTTCGTACATCGCCGAATCGGCGACTTTCTGCATGTCCGTGAACGCTGCTGCGCGGTCTTCTCCGGCGACGAATTTGTGGGTACGCACGGCGATTCCGATGCTCGACGTCGATGGTATCTCGTCGGTATTCGAGTGCATTGCCGGTCCGATCGAGTTGAGCATCGGTCCGATGGCTGGCACGGAAAGTCTTTGAACGAGGATGAATTCGTCGCCGCCGACCCGCGCGACGACAGCATCGGCGTGTGCCCAGGCGGATAACCGCTGCGATACCCGGAGAATGATGCGATCGCCGACGTCGTGGCCGTGCACGTCGTTGATCGTCTTGAACCGGTCGATGTCGATCGCGATCACGAGTAGTGCCGCAGATTCTTGACGCTGGAACCCCTCGAGTACCTTCTCGACGTGGCGGTCGAGGCCACGACGGTTCAAGAGGCCGGTGAGAGGATCGAGGTCGGAACTGGAAGCATCCATGCTGAGCATCGTCAGCACGATCTGCGAGATGAATGCGCAGACCACCAACGCGGTGATGACGACCAGTACTTTCGAAACACCAAGGGCTGGATCGCGATCCGGCCCGAACAGAATTGGCTGCGCAGCCACCGCGATTACAAGAAGCGAAAAAGCTATGTGCGCGATCTGCAACTTCGGGTTGTGGAAGTAGGCGATGTAGATGCCGACCAGAGCAAAAATGACACAGGTGAGCAATCGTGCGAGCTGGGAGGAATCTCCAACGACGGAGATCGTGACCGCGATGTCGCAGAAGACCACGAAACCGAACGAGCGACGCTTTGTGGGGCCGAAGGCCCACCATGAGACTCCGACTACGAAGCACGAGATCACGACAACAGTGTTGAAGAACAGCGCAATCGTGCTTGTCGGACCGGCAGGGCTGAATCTGTTCAGTAGTGCGCACACTCCCAGTCCGATGACAATGATGCCAAGTAATAGCCGGGTGGCGGTCGTGAGGCCGTTGTCGCGGAGATAGCGAGTGAAGCGGTCGTATTGATCGGGAAGTATCAACCACTCGCGGGTCAGCGTCCTCATCGACTTCATCTGCGATGTCATGAGTGCGTCAGTCTTCGAAGGCCGGAGCGTGCGCCATTCATCGCGAACTGATTCCTCTTCTGTCTGGCACCTTGCAATGCTAACTGGATCGATGCCGCATCGGACCGAGATGTTCGGATCGGCGACCCGGATGTCTGCGTTGCGCCAGCGTGGAGTATAAATACATCTTGTGTCTATGTTGTATTCCGCTTCCGAAACCGTCTTCCGCGAAGTCAAGGAGCTGATCCTTTCCGGCGAGCTCGCCGGCGGGGAGCTGATCAGTGAGGGTGACATCGCTGCACGGACCAATGTGAGCCGAACGCCGGTGCGTGAGGCGTTTCTGCGTCTCGAATCGGAAGGTTGGATGCGCCTCTATCCGAAGAAGGGGGCGCTGATCGTCCCGGTCGCGGATGGGGAAGCGGAACACGTAGTCAGTGCCAGACAGCTCGTCGAGACTCAGAGCGTTCGAGTGGTGTCGGTCCGACCGCACGCACGGGAAGCGCTTGTCGCAGCGTTGCGCGCGAATCTGATCGAGCAACGTGAGATTGCTGATCGCGGGGACGTGGCCGCGTTCAGCGCAATCGATGCCGACTTCCACAAGATGATCGTTGCCGCCGGTGGGAACCCTTTGCTCGACTCGTTCTACGCGAGTCTGCGCGACAGGCAACGACGGATGACAGCCCGGTCGATCTCACGCGACCCTGGCCAACTCTCGCGCATCCTTGCCGATCACACCGCGCTTACCGACCTCGTCGACACAGGTGATGCCGACGGATACAACACTGCCGTCCTCACACACATGCGCCAGGTCCACGGCCTCGGCTTCGAAGGAACTCTGTGATGAGCACCCAAACGATCGGCGCTGGGACCGCGGCCGAAACTCGTCTCGAGGGTGAACGCCTCTCCGGCGGAAAGTGGCTGTGGCTGACCGTTGCCGCCAGTATGTTCGCCGCTGCCTGGGGCGGAAACGAATTCACCCCACTGCTGGTGATGTACCGACTCGACCACGGCTATTCGCCGGTGATGGTCGATTTCTTCCTCTTCGCCTACGTCGTCGGAATTGTGCCGGCCCTGCTGCTCGGCGGCCCGCTGTCCGATCGATTGGGTCGACGCCCGATCATGCTCCCCGCGCCGATCATCGCGATCGCCGGTTCGACGCTGCTCGCTTTCGGGGCGGACTCCGCCGCTGCTCTCATCCTGGGAAGAATCCTCTGTGGCATCGCCTTGGGGATCGGTATGGCCGTCGGCGGCTCCTGGGTCAAGGAGTTGTCCACGCAACCTTGGGATCCGACGGCGTCGGAAGGCGCAGGTGCTCGGCGAGCAGCGATGAGTCTGACCGCGGGCTTCGCCTTGGGAGCGGGTGCTGCGGGAATCTTGGCGCAGTGGGCGCCCATGCCGAGTGTGTTGGCGTACGTGCTGCACATCGCGATCACCGTCCTCGCCGCCATGGCGCTGTGGCGTGCGCCCGAAACACGACCGGCACAGGCGAAATCCGACCGTCGCAGGTTGATCGACGACCTCAAGATCCCCTCGGCAGGTCACCGCAGATTCCTCTACGTCGTCGTTCCGTTGGCGCCGTGGGTGTTCGGTGCCGCCAGTGTCGCGTATGCAGTTATTCCGGCGCTCATGACCGGGCACAGTGGCGATGCGCCCGTGGCCTTTTCGGCTCTGCTGTGCATGGTCGCGCTGACATGCGGATTCGCGATTCAGTCGTTGGGGCGCAAGATCGACACCGACCGCAGTGCTCGTGGCGCCGTTGTGGCTCTGGTGTTTCTGGTGGTCGGTATGGCCGGTGCTGCTCTGGTTGCGTCGACGCTGACCGTGGCGATCGCGATCGTGGCTGCAGCGATCCTCGGTTGCGGGTACGGCATGGCACTGGTGTCCGGGTTGCTGGAGATCCAGCGAATCGCGGGGCCGGACGATCTGGCAGGATTGACCGCGGTGTTCTACTCGATCACCTACATCGGGTTCGCGGTGCCTGCGTTGCTGGCGATGCTGTCGGAAAGCATTCCGGCACTGAGCTACACGGTGACTCTGCTGTTCGGATCAGCCGCCGCCGCTGCCTGCTTGATTCTGATTCTCTTCAAGTCGCGTTCACATCTTCCGAGCGCGTGAAGCCGGCCCGCCGACTCCTGCGAGAGTCGGCGGACCGGGGCGAAATCACGCGTCTACGGTTGCGGAACCGTTTTCCGAATTGTGGACCGAATTGTGTACCGAACCAGCCGGAACCGATGCGGTCTTGTTCAGGCCGTTGAGCAAACCGGTGATATCGACGCCTGAGCTTTCGAGAGTTTCGATGACACCGGCAATCACCTGGGGACTGATGCCCAGGATCGAGCCGATCGAACCCTGCGCCCCGTCGCTGCCGCCGACGATGGAGATCCGATCGATGTCGCCGACCGGCTTCGCTGCTGCTGCGGTGGCGTCGACCAGTGCTGCCAGAACGTCAGGCAGAGTGAGCAACTGCGCGGCCTGCGGGGTGTAGGAATTGAGCGCCTCGGCGATCTGACGCTTACCGGCAGCTTCGGCTTCGAGCTTGGCGCGCAAACCATCCGCTTCGGCCTGCTGTTCGGCGCGAACGGCGTCGGCCGCTACCTTGCGGCCGTCAGCTTCGGCTTCCAGACGTGCTCGAAGGCCGTCGGCATCAGCCTGCTGCTCGGAGCGAACAGCGTCGGCGACGAGCTTTCGTGCATCGGCCTGAGCCCCGCCGGCCTGCCTTGCTGACTCGGCCTGTGCCTGGGCGCGGAGGATCGCGGCCTGTCGCTCACCCTCTGCGCGTGCGATGGAGGCTTGGCGTTCGGCCTCGGCCGGTGCAATGACATCTGCCTGCAATGCCGCTTCCGATTGCTGGGCGCGACGACGCTCGACCTCGGTGCGAGCTTCGACGCGGGCCGCCTCGGCCTGCTCACGTGCGATGCCGACGGCCTTCTCGGCCGTTGCCTGCGCGAGTGGTCCGGCCTGGTCGGCTTCGGCGTTCTCGGCTTCGGTCTGTGCTCGAAGGCGAGCGAGTTCGACGTCGCGCTTCTGATTTGCACTCGCGATCGCAGTGTCGGCCTCGGCCTGTGCGACGGAGCCTGCCTGTCGCGCCTTTGCCGACTGGATCTGCGAATCACGCTCTGCTTCAGCAGTTCCGATCGCGGCATCACGTTTGACCTCGGCGATGCGGCGCTGACCGAGCGATTCGAGGTAGCCGTTGAAGTCGGAGATTCCCGCGATCTTGATGACATCGACTTCCATGCCGATGCGTGCGAGGTCGCCGCCTGCCTCCTCGACCACGCTGCGTGCGAGCGAATCGCGGTTGGAGTTCGGATCCTCGACCGTCATGGTTGCGGTGATTCCGCGCAGGCTGCCGGCGAGGATTTCGTTGATCTGCTGCTGGAGTTCGTCCAGGTCGGAGGTCAGGAACCGTTGCACCGCTGTCTGAACCGCTTCGTCGGCGGAACCGATTCGTACCAGGCCGACTGCCTCGACGTTGACCGGAACACCGTCGTTGGAGAGCGCATTCTTGAGATTGATGCTGACGTTGAACGGCTCGAGCGACATGATGTCGACGCGTTCGATTCCCGGAATCTTGAACCGGGCTCCGCCGCGGACGACTTTCGGCTTGCCTCGTCCGGTGAAGACCGCCACTTCGTTCGGCGGGACCTTGACGTAGTTCTTCACGTAGATCGCGGGGAGAACGATGAAGATGATTACTGCGACTACAACCGCAATGATGATGATTGGCAGCATGTATCGAGTCCTTAGATCGCGTCGTCAACCGTGACGACGTGAAGGTATTGATCGTCTACATCGGCGATGTAGACGGTGGTGCCGGTGGTGAGCGCCATCGGCTGTGCACTGACGGCCTTGGCCTGCACGCGATTGCCTTCGGCGTCGACGAACGAGACTTCTCCCCAACCTTCGGCTGCAATGGTGAGGGTGACCGTGCCCAATAGCCCGGAGTACGAAGCTCGTCCGATGTGCGAATTATCTTGTTGCTCAAGGAGGTAGGGGAGAAGTAGGCCGCGCGTGACGACAACGAGCACGGCGGCGAGTGCGAGTGCTGCAATCACCGCTACCAACGTCGGAGCGTCCGCGAGAGCGGCAGCTACGCCGCCGGCGCCGAAGCCGAAAAGTGCTGTGGCCAAAGTTGTCAGGCTCAGAAATGGCAGCCCGTCTGCGTGGCCGCCGCCCAGATCTGCAACCTCGCCGACGGCAAAGGCTCCGATCAGGGCGACGACCCCGATCACGAAACATATTGTGAATACAACGAACATCGATCCCCCGATCTACCTGTCGAGGAAGCGTGCCCTGAGAATTGTGTTGTCGGGGTCGTCCCTCGGCCCACCTCTATAGTAAAGGTATGACAAAGCTAATCGGCGCATTCGGAATGTTTCGGCGTGGTGATATCGCGGTGAGAGAGCGTCAGAGACGAGGCAGGGAGCGCTGATTCAGCCATGCATCCCAGAGTGGGCGCAATGGAGTGTCGGTGAAACGTGAAGCGAGATCGGTGAATTGCTCGGTGCTGACCGTGCTGTGCCGATGCTTCGTGGTCCACTGACGGATCAGTTCGAAGAACTTCTCGTCTCCGAGAACGCCGCGCAGGGCGTGCAGAGTCAATGCGCCCCGCTTGTAGATTCGATCGTCGAACATCAGGGCAGGCCCGGGATTGGCGACGATCAAGTCCTGAGATTTACGCCCGAGCCCTTGATAGGCGTTTGTCGCGAGTTGGTTCGAGGACGGGCCACCGGAATTCTCGGACCAGATCCACTCCGCGTAACAGGCAAAGCCTTCGTGCAGCCAGATGTCGCACCACTGCCCGAGAGTGAGACTGTTGCCGAACCATTGATGGGCAAGCTCGTGTGCGACAAGACGTTCGGAACCGCGCCTGCCTGTGCAGTGGTTGGCTCCGAAGATCGAGAGTCCCTGCGCTTCGATGGGGATTTCGAGTTCGTCGTCGGTGACCACAGCGGTGTAGTCGGCAAAGGGATACGGCCCGAACAGCTTTCCGAAGACCTCCAACATCTGGGGTTGGCGCCCGAAGTCGACGTCGAACGCTGCTCGCAGCCGAGGTGGGTGAACGGCGAAGACCGGTACCGGCCCGGCGCTCACTTGTCGGTGCTCGTACTGACCGATCTGAATGGTTGCCAGGTAGGTTGCCATCGGTTCGGTCTGCTCGTAGGCCCACGTCGTCTGACTCGCACGGGTCTGCTTGCGGATCAGCTTGCCGTTGGCGAGGGCATAGAACGGGGAATCGGTGGTGATCGAGATGCGGTACGACGCTTTGGAAATCGGATGGTCGTCGCACGGGAACCAGGACGCCGCGCCGTTGGGCTGACTTGCGACCAAAGTTCCTTCGTCGAGTTCCTCCCAGCCGACTTCGCCCCACAGGCTCTTGATCGGCTCGGGGTTGCCGCTGTACGCGATGGTGACCGACAGGGCACCGCCCGCGGGGATCTTGGTAGACGGCGTGAGGATCAGCTTGTTGTTCAAGTGCGCGTACTTGGTGCCGCGGGCACCGTTGACGGACACCTTGGACACCTGCAGGTTCTGCGCGAGGTCGAAGCTGAACTTGGATCGGCTCGCGGTGGTGACAGCGGTGATGACAGCTTTGCCGGCGAGACGGTTGCTGAAGACCTTGTACGTCAGTTCCAGTTCGTACCGGGACACGCGGTACCCGCGGTTGCCGTTGAGCGGCAGGTACGGATCGATCGGCTCCTCGAGCATTCGGTTCGGCTTCACGACGCCACCCACGGTGCAATCGGGTTGCCCTGCCAGCGGGTGGAGGGCGGAACGGTGTCACCTCGCATCACCAGAGATGCAGGCCCTACCGACGCTCCCGCGCCGATGCCGGCTGCGGGTAGCGCGACGCAATGCGGTCCCAGCGTTGCTCCTGCTCCCAAGGTGACGGTGTCCATGGACATGATCCGATCATGGAAGAGATGAGTTTGCACGACGCACCCCCGTTCCACTGTCGCTCCGTCGCCCAAAGTCACAAGATCTGCCTCGGGTAGCCAGTACGACTCACACCAAACGCCCTTGCCGATCTTGGCCCCGAGCCCACGCAAGAAGATGTTGAGTACGGCAGTACCAGTCGCTGCGCGAGCGAACCACGGCGCCGCGACGGTTTCGACGAACGCGTCGGCTACCTCGTTGCGCCAGACGAACGAACTCCACAGCGGATGCTCGACCTTGGCGATGCGCCCGACGACGATCCACTTGGCGGCGATGGTGATCGCGCCCGCCACTGCTCCGGCGACGAGCAGAATTACGCCGCTCAACAGAGCCGCGAACCAGAATCCGACGGCGCCGACCAGTGCTTCGAGTGCAAACAGAACACCGAGACCGATGCCGAACGTGACCATCACGGGGATCAGTCGGCAGGTTTCGACCACTCCGCGGGCGATCTTGAGTCGCATCGGCGGATTGAACGTGCGGGCGGCGTCGGTGTCCCCGGCAGCCCTTCTCAGACGTACCGGTGGACTACCCAGCCACGATGATCCGGACTTGGCCTTGGACGGGGTAGCCGACAGAACCGCCACCAGACCGTTCTTGGGGACGCGTCGACCGGGGGCGGTCATACCGGAGTTGCCGAGGAACGCACGCTTGCCGATCTTGGCCTGTTCGATGTGCATCCAGCCGCCGCCGAGGCCGTAGCTCGCAACCATGGTGTCGTCGGCGAGGAATGCGCCGTCGGCGACCGTCGTGAACTTGGGAAGGAGGAGCACGGTGGATGCTTCGACGTTCTTGCCGATCTTGGCGCCGAGGAGGCGGAGCCATCCCGGCGTCAGCAGGCTCGCGTAGAGCGGGAAGAGGAAGGTTCTGGCCGAGTCGAGCAGGCGTTCGGTCGCCCACACCTGCCAGCCGATGCGGCTGCGGACAGGGTGGTAGCCGGGGGTCAGCCCGATCGAGAGAAGACGAACGGCCACAAGGGTGATGACTGCGAAGACGAGCAAACTCAGGATGGTCGCGACGGGAAGCATGATCAGCGATTGGAGCACTGCGCTCGCGAGCGTGTCGGTGTCGCGAATCCACCAACCGATCAATGCGATCCCGGCCATCAGCGCGAAGATCGGCATACCGGCCAGGAAGACCGAGGTGACACCGTATACCGGCACCCAGCCGGGTGCACGCTTCGGATGTTCGGCAGGCCAAGGATGATTCGCTTTCCCGACCTTGGTGGCGGGGGAGCCGGCCCACTGCTGGTTTGCCTTCACTCGGCCGAACACCGCAGATCCGGGTTCGACGACGGCGTCGCGACCGATACGCGCGCCGGGCAGAAGCGTCGAGCGTGAACCGACGGAGGCGCCGTCGCCGATCTTGATCTCACCGATGTGGATGACGTCGCCGTCGATCCAGTGGCCCGAGAGGTCGACTTCGGGTTCGACGGAGCAGCCGTCACCGAGTTCGAGCATGCCGGTGATGGGAGGAAGGGTGTGGAGATCGACGCCGCTGCCGATGTCGGCGCCGAGGGCGCGGGCGTAGTAGAGCATCCACGGTGCGCCCGAAAGGTTGGCTGCGCCACTGGCTTCGGTGAGTCGCAGCGCTATCCACAGACGCAGGTGTTCACTACCACCTCGCGGGTACGTTCCTGGCTCCAACTTGCGTAGGAGCAGGCGCGCCCCGACGACGGCGATGGTCATACGGCCGATCGGCGTGATGAACACGATGAACGCCAACAGGATCCACCACCACGAGACCGTGGGCGCCCAGCGGACGTCGACGAACCAGCCGAGGACGTTGTTCGCGATCGCCAGCCACGTCACCCACTGCAGTCCGGTGAGCGGCGTGAGTGGAACGGTGACGGCGATCTGCGCGAGCTGAGTCTTCAAGGGTGTCGGAGCGACGATGCGCGGCTCCACAGTTTCGGTAGGTGCCAATTCGTCGAGATATTCGGCGAGCGATCCCAACCGCGGATGGTCGTAGAGTTGTGCGACGGTCACTTCTGGGAACCGCTCGCGCAGGGCGGTCACCAACTGAGCAGCAGAGAGGGATCCGCCGCCCACTTCGAAGAAGTCGTCGTCGAGTCCGGTGATCTGGGCTCCCAGGATCGATCCCCACAGGCCGGCAACCCAGGCAGCGGTGCCGTCGAGGCCCAACGCGGCCCCGGCATCTTCACCGGCGCCGGGCAACGGCCACGGCAGCGCATTGCGGTCGACCTTGCCTGACGTACGCGTCGGAAGTTCGTCCATCAACGCCAGACGCGGCACGAGGGCTGCTG
>NZ_LVCT01000020.1:0-870 GCF_001647205.1 Rhodococcus sp. EPR-134 | reverse complement strand
CTTCTTCACGGCTGCGGCAGCGCCGCTCACACCCGGCAGGTTCTGCAAGGCGTTGTCGACCTCACCGAGTTCGATGCGCCTGCCGCCGAGCTTGACCTGATCGTCTGCGCGGCCCTGGAACATCAGGCCGGTGGTTTCGAGCCGGACCAGGTCGCCGCTTCGGTAGGCGCGTTCCCACCCGAGCGAGGGCATCGACGCGTACTTCTCGGCGTCCTTCGCGGGGTCGAGGTAACGGGCGAGGCCGACGCCGCCGATCACCAGCTCGCCCACCTCACCGACCGCGACGGGATTGCTCTGGGCGTCGACGACGGCAAGGTCCCAGCCGTCGAGGGGGAGGCCGATGCTGACGGGGCTCTTGCCGTCCATCAGTGCGCCGCAGGCGACGACGGTTGCCTCGGTGGGGCCGTAAGTGTTCCAGACCTCGCGGCCCTCGACGGCCAGGCGTTCGGCCAGTTCGGGTGGGCAGGCTTCGCCGCCGAAGATCAGGAGTCGAACGGCTTCGAGGGCCTCGGCCGGCCACAGAGACGCAAGCGTCGGCACAGTGGAGACGATGCTGACGTCACGCGAGACCAGCCACGGGCCGAGGTCCATGCCGCTGCGAACCAGTGAACGAGGCGCCGGGACGAGGCAGGCGCCGTGACGCCACGCGAGCCACATCTCCTCGCAGGACGCGTCGAATGCCACGGACAGCCCCGCGAGGACGCGGTCACCAGGCCCGATGGGCTCGTCCTGGAGGAACATGCGCGCCTCGGCGTCGACGAACGCCGCGGCATTGAGGTGAGTGACCGCGACGCCTTTGGGGGTGCCGGTGGATCCTGAGGTGAAGATGATCCAGGCGTCGTCCTCGGGTTCGGGTTCGCGAACCGGTGG
>NZ_LVCT01000019.1:0-16684 GCF_001647205.1 Rhodococcus sp. EPR-134 | reverse complement strand
GCTCTTCCGGATCGTCGGCGTCGACGGGAACGTAGGCGGCGCCCGCCGCGAGGATCGACAGGATCGCCACGTACAGCGAACGCGAACCTGACGGCATCCTGATTCCGACGCGGTCACCTGCGCCGACGCCGGCATCACCGAGCCAGCGCGCACCGAGCGCGATCTCGTCGAGCAACTCCGAGTACGACAGTGTGGTGTCGCCGTCGTCGATGGCAGGTGCTTCCGGGTTGGCCTCGGCTGAGGCCCGCACGATGTCGATGAGCGTGCGCGGCGCAGGTGCATGCGCCGACCGTAGGAATACGGACGGAATCCCGAAAGATTGTTCCGTCTCCGACTGCGACTGGAGTGGCAAACCCGTTGGTCCTGTTCTACTCACGAAACTTAGAGTCCTGCGAACTGTCGAGTTGAAAGTCTCATGACAAGTTTGCGAGTTGGTGAACAGATATGCCTAATGCAACATGCCGAACGTGCCGGTCAGTCCGTACTGGCAGCTTGCGCGTGGCCTTCTGCCGAGTCGGCGAACTCGGGTGTGTCGAACACCTCTCCGCCCAGTGGATCGACGACCTTCGATTCCTCGGAGAAGTCGACGGCGCCGGTATCCGGGTCGATGTTGACCGCATGGGCGGGGACTTCGTGGACCGCGACGAGCATGTGGGCGTCGGAGGGATCCGTCATGATCCCGCTTTGTGACGGGGTGAGCCCGGCGAAGGTCGACGAGATCTTCAGATCGCGGAGCCGCTTTTCGGTGGGTTGCGGAACGTCGGTTGATGTCGAGGTATTTGTAGAAACCCGCAGGTAGCGCGGTGCCGAAGCGACCTCGTATCGGAACGCCTTCAGCATCGACAGACATGCCAGCACCATGATGACCGAGAACGGTACCGCCGTGGCGATGGCAACGGTTTGCAGCGCCGTGAGCGATCCACTGCCACCCACGATGAGGAGAACTGCGGCCGCGGCACCGGAGAGGAACGTCCAGTAGACACGCGTGATCTTGGAGGTCTCCAAGCTGCCACCGGTCGCAAGGATGTCGATGACGATCGAGCCGGAATCCGCGGACGTGACGAAGAAGAAGACGATCACGACGATCGCGAGAACACTCGAAATCGTTCCGAGCGGAAGTCCGTCGAGAAGCGTGAACAATGACGTGTTGGTGTCCACTGAGCCGGATGCGTCGAGCATCGTGCCCTCGTTGCGCTGACGCAGAATGCCGGAGTTACCGAAGATCGTGAACCACAACGAACCAACCAGCGTCGGGGCCAGCAGTACACCGAAGACGAATTCGCGGATGGTGCGGCCGCGTGAGATGCGCGCGATGAACATGCCGACGAACGGTGCCCAGCTCATCCACCAACCCCAGTAGAAGATGGTCCATGCGCCCTGCCAGCCGTCTTCGGCGAACGGGGACGTGCGCAGCATCAGTTCGGGCAAGGCCTGGACGTATCCGCCGAGGTTCTGCACCCACGACTGCATGAGGAACAGCGTCGGTCCCAGAATCAGGACGAACAGTGCCAGCGCGGCAGCGAGCATCATGTTGATGTTGGAGAGCCACTTGAGGCCCTTGGTGACGCCGGAGACGACCGAGAAGGTGGCCATGCCCGTCACGATGACGATGATGGTGATGACCAACCAGTTGTCGGTCTCCACCCAGCCGAGGTAGTCGAGGCCGGCCGAGATCTGCTGGACACCGAAGCCCAGCGACGTCGCGACACCGAACAGCGTGCCGACGATGGCGACGACGTCGATGGCGTGGCCGATCTTTCCTTCGATGCGAGCCCGTCCGAGGAGCGGCTCGAGCAACCAACGGATCGAGAGCGGACGACCCTTGCGGTAGGTCATGTACGCCAGACCAAGGCCGACGACGACGTAGATCGCCCATGCATGAAGGCCCCAGTGGAACAGCGTAAGTTCCATCGCTTGATTGGCTGCGGCGTCCGTGGATCCCGCGATCTGCCCGGCGACGGGAGGGTTCACATAGTGCGAAAGGGGTTCTGCCACTCCGTAGAACACGAGGCCGATGCCCATCCCGGCGCTGAAGAGCATCGCGAACCACGAGAGCATGCCGAACTCGGGTTGCTCGTCGTCGCGCCCCAATCGGATGTTGCCGATGCGGCTGATTCCGCAGTACAGCGCAAAGATCACGAAACCGGTAGCCGAGAGGATGTACCACCAGCCGACGCCGTCGCTGATCACGTTGTTGAGAGTTTCGAAAGCATCCGCAGCGGTTCCCGCATAGATCACGGCAAAGGCGATCAGGGCAAAGATCACTATCGACGCGGGGATGAACACGGGTTTCCGTAGTTCACGCCACGCAGTTTTGACCGCAGTCATTCCACTCCTCGAACGTTCAGGCATTCACAGCGCCCATACGGGCAGCCACGTGTCACGCGTAGGTGGGCGTTGCGCTCACACCATCGCAGGTCAAGACCGGGCTATTGCTTTGAAATTCAACGTAACGTCAAGTTTCGGTCAACTCAACTGGACGAAAGATGCTGCACTGTCGCGAAAGTTCTCACTGGATACCGTAGTTCCGGTTGTAAATCGTTGGGTAATAGTGGCATTGGGCCATGAGTGGAATGCTGAACGGCGAATTCGATTGGTACGGTGAGTTGAATCGGTCGAGTCGACGCTCACCGATTGACCACATTTGTCAAACTCGGCGAAACAGCCTGTCGGTCAGGTGGTTAACTCCTGGTGTGCTTGCCCGATCGTGGCGGTCAGGTGTCGATACCTAACTGTGATTGTGATGGTCGCAACTATCAGTGTTGCGGGCCCTGTTCGCCCCGCTGAGCGTCGATCAGATCCATCGCATCCTTCAGACCCAAGCCCGGATGCAGTTCGCGTAGTGCCTTGATTGCCGGAATACGGTCGTCAGTCGACGCGAGTGCGCTACGGACGTCGTCGGCGGGTATTTCGGTGGGGGCAGTCGTCCCTTCCCACCACACCGACTGAGGTTTGTTCCTGTTTCGCCAGGCTTGGCCTGCGTAGTACGCAGACCCGACCGTCGCGAAAAGCCAGATTGCGAGGAATGTCCAATTCCAAGCTGTGGGTTCTGTGATGACCTTGTCGATGGTGCTTGGGCCGAAGAAAACGAGAAGCCAGGCCAGCACGATCGTCTGCCACCATCGCTCGACGCGCCTGCTCGGATTCCACCACTCGGCCATCGATCGATACTCGCACAGTGCTGCGGTTTCGATGCGACGATGGAGATCATGGAGATTCGTGATGCGGTGGAGCGATTTCGAGGGGAATCAGGGACCTCGACGATCTTCGGAGAACCGCACCAGACCAGCGACGGATCGACGATCATCACGGTTTCGCGTCTACACCGGCGGTGGCGCCGCGACCCGATACCGGTGCCAGTGGGAGTGTTCTCGATCCACGAGGGTGAGCCGTCGTGGTCACCGGCCGTCGATCACACCAGGGCGGCTTTGATGGGGGAGTTCATCGGGTTGGCGGCCGCAGTGATCGCAACTCTGGCCGTTCTACGTCGTCCGCCCTGGCCTGATGTGACGATTCAGAAGGGGTGACCCAGAATTACGCCGATCAGTTGGAACGGCATCGCGAGGAACATCGATCCGACGTAGAGCGGATAGCGAATCGGATCGCCGGCGAGGTAACCCTCGGCGAGCCAGGCCATGACGTCTGCTGATCCCATAGTCGTTACTTCCCTTCGCTGTTGTGGTTCACCGACATTTTCGGTCGTGGGAGTTGTTTTGTTACAGGCGAACTCGAAGGAGGAGTACATGTGAAGGCAGTTTCGACGCAGCAAACGTCGTCAAGCGAGATCCCCGGGGGCGGCGTCCTCTAACAGCTAAGTCTCGATACTTAGCACTGTGCCGTAGTGAAATCTGTGCGTTCTGCACATGTCGGGACAATTCGGTGAGCCCTACAGTCGCTGCATGACAACGACACCTTCTCCTCTCTCAGGCAAGACCGTCGTACTGATCGGCGGCGGAACAGGCATCGGGCTGCGAGTGGCGCAGCTTGCCGTCGACGCCGGTGCGCAGGTAGTTCTCGGCGGCCGAACCGCATCCAAGCTCGAAGCAGCGGCCGCGCAGCTGGGTGAGGCGGCGCACTGGTTCACCGTCGACACCTCCGACGACGACTCGGTGAAAGCGTTCTTCACCAACATCCCCAGCGTCGATGCGCTCTTCACCACGGCTGCCGATTACCAGGTCGGCTCGTTCCGTGAACAGAGCGTCGAGGAAGCGGCGTCGCCGTTCACCTCCAAGTTCTGGGGGCAGTACCGCGTCGTGCACGCTGCGCTCGACAAGCTGACACCCACCGCATCGGTGGTCCTCATGTCCGGCGCTGCCAGTGTGCGGCCACCCGCAGCTGCCGCGGCATACGTTGCAGCCAACGCGGCAATCGAGGGGCTCGGGCGGGGGCTGGCGGTCGAACTGTCGCCGATCCGCGTCAACACTGTCGCTCCCGGAACCATCGACGGGCATCTGTGGGCTCAGCGCCCGGCGGAGGTTCGGGAGGCCGCGTTCACCTGGAGTGCCGAGAACAACGTGCTCGGCCGCGTCGGGAACGAAGACGAGATTGCACAAGCGGTGTTCTATCTCTTCACCAACACGTACACAACGGGTTCCACGCTGTACCCCGACGGCGGGTACGCGTTGCGTTAGACCCGTGCCATTTGGCGACTGTGTGAAATGACGACTGTGCGAAATGCATTGTCGTAACACGAAGAAACGCCAATTCGCCCATAGGCGTGACCCCTGCCACATTCGTACCGTCTTCTCCGAGAACACTTCCCAACTATTCGAGGAGTCCGTCATGAAAAACACGTCAACGACCGCCGCCGGCGGTGAAGTGTCCGACGGTGACGACTACGCGCTCACCCGCGTTCCCGACGAAGCACGATATTCGTGGTTCTCGGTGGCAGTACAGCGATTCGGTCAGGTATCGGCACTCGCACAGTTCTTGCTCGGTGCGACGCTCGGCTACGGTATGACGTTCTGGAATGCCTTCTGGGCATTGACAGTCGGGGCGGTGATTCTCGAGGTCGTCTGTATTTTCATCGGCATCATCGGGGTTCGTGAAGGGCTCAACACATCGGGGGTCGCACGCTGGTGTGGATTCGGGCACGCAGGTTCCGCGGTGATCGGTTTGGTGATCGGGGTCAGCCTGATCGGTTGGTTCGGCATACAATCTGCTGTCTCTGCATCAGGTTTGCACGGAATCATGCCGTTTCTGCCGCAGTGGGCGTGGGCTTTGGCCTTCGGTCTCCTGATCACCGCGATAGTCCTTCGCGGGTTCGGATCCATGCAACTGATCGCCAACATCACCGTTCCGCTGTTCCTGATCCTGGTCGGTTGGGCCGTCATCGCCGAACTGCGTAATCACTCGCTGTCAGATCTGATGACATCTGCTCCAGCCGGGCCGGAGCTCAGCTTCCTCGCCGGAACTACCATCGTCGCAGGCGGTTTCATTGCCGGAGCCGTGATCACACCCGACATGACGCGCTTCAACCGCACGGCAGGCGATGTCGTGAAGCAGACGCTCGTCGGAATAACGTTGGGCGAATACGTGATCGGGCTGACCGGTGTTCTCCTTGCCCATGCCGTTCGCAGTTCCGATATCGCCACGATCATCCTGTCGTCGGTCGGCTGGGTCGGCGTTCTCATCATTGTTCTCGGGACTTTCAAGATCAACGACTGGAACCTGTACAGTTCGGGGCTCGGCATCGTGAACTTCATCGACGTCGTGTTCGGTCGACGGATCAATCGCGCAGTTGTCACAGCAGTTGTCGGCATCACCGGTTCGGTCCTCGCGGCTGCCGGAATCCTGAACTCGTTCACCGACTTCCTGATCCTGTTGGGCGTCGGATTCCCGCCGATCGCCGGGATCATGGTGGCGGAATACTTCATCGTCAAGACATGGCGCAAGGATCTGGAGGAGAGTCGAGCTGCGGGTACCCTCCCGAACTCGGCACCCACTTGGGTACCGGCCACGCTGGTGATCTGGATCGTCTCGGCGCTGATCGGTCATTACAGCACCTTCGGCCTGCCGTCGATCAACGCGGTGGCCTCGGCCTTCGTTCTCTACGTCGTCGCGGGTCGACTCGGCCTGATTCGCGGAGTCGGACGCACCGCAACCGAAGCGCCGCAAGAGACTTCGGGAAGATCTGCGCTCACGCACTAGCACGGCACACACTGTAGAAGGGAGTTCGCGATGCGAATCGGAATCGACGTCGGTGGTACGAACACCGATGCGGTCCTGATGGACGGGACCACCGTCATCGGGCATGTCAAACACTCGACCAGCAAGGACATCACCGGCGGAATCGGCGGAGCTCTGACGGCGCTGCAGCAGCAGTACTCGTTCTCTCCCAGCGCTGTTCAAGCAGTGATGATCGGCACGACGCACTTTCTCAACGCTCTCATCGAGCAACGCGGACTTGCACCGACAGCGGCTCTGCGATTGGGGCTTCCGGCGACCGCCGCGCTTCCGCCGATGGTGGGGTGGCCGCGAGACCTGGTCTCCGCTGTGCAAGGAAGGCACTACCTCGCTCACGGTGGGCACGAGTTCGACGGTCGTCGTATCTCGCCGCTGGACCCCGACGAGATTCGCCGCCATGCCGCCGATATGGCTCGCAGCGGTACTCGTTCGGTCGCAATATCTTCGGTGTTCTCTCCGGTCAATCTCGAATGCGAAGCGGCCGCCGCGGAGATCGTGCGTGAGGAACTCGGCCCGGACGTCGCAATTTCGCTCTCGCACGAGATCGGTCGAGTGGGTCTACTCCAGCGGGAGAACGCGACCATCATCAATGCTGCGCTGCGCGAGCTCGCCGATCACATCGTCGACGGTCTTGCCCGATCTTTGGTCGAGCACGGCATTGTCGCGCCGCTGTACCTGAGCCAGAACGACGGAACCTTGATGGACATCGAGTACGCGAGGCGTTATCCGGTGGCGACTTTCGCTTCGGGGCCGACCAACTCCATGCGAGGCGCCGCTGTTCTGTCCGGTCTGGCCAGCTGTGCGGTGATCGACATCGGGGGCACCACTACCGACGTGGGCGTATTGACCAACGGTTTCCCCAGAGAAGCCACCACGGAGGTGACGGTCGCGGGGGTACGGACCAATTTCCGTATGCCGGACGTCTTCTCGATCGGTATCGGTGGTGGTTCGGTGGTGGATGCAGACGGACTCACAGTCGGACCCGAATCTGTGGGATACGAATTGGGTTCACGGGCACTCGTATTCGGCGGTGACACGTTGACGGCCACCGACATAGCCGTCGCGGCAGGCTTGGTCGACGTCGGAGATCGCAGTGCGGTGGCGCACCTCGACCGCGGCCTGGTGTCGACGGCACTCGACCGGATCTCGCGCCGAGTCGCCGACGCCGTGGAACAGATGCGGACCACGTCGGATCCACTTCCCGTTGTGGCGGTTGGCGGGGGATCGGTACTGCTGGAGCGTGAACTCCCGGGCCTGGGAACGGTGATTCGTCCTGAGCGCTTCGATGTTGCCAATGCGATCGGCGCTGCGATCGCGCAGGTCAGTGGTGAGGTAGATCGAGTCGAAGCGGTGCGGGACGGGCACCGGCAGGTTTTTGCCGACGATGCTCGCCAGGAGGCGATCGATCGGGCAGTCGCAGCAGGCGCACGGCCCGAGTCGGTGCAGATCGTGGAGTTCGACGAGGTCCCGATTCCGTATCTGCCGGGCAACGCAACACGTATTCGAGTGAAGGCAGTCGGTGACTTGGCACTGCACAGTGGTTTGGTCTCCACCGGTCAGGAGGGCTCACGATGAGTTGGACACTACGAACGGCGGATCTCGACGACCTCGCCAGGGGCGCAGCCTTGTTGGGCACCGGCGGCGGGGGAGATCCGTTCGTCGGCAAGATGTTGGTCACGCAGGCGCTCGGTGAGGCCGGTGAAATCACAATTCTCGATCCGGAGGAGCTTGACGACGACGCGTGGGTGATTCCCGTCGCGCAGATGGGTGCCCCGACCGTCGTGGTCGAAAAGATGCCGCGCGGAACCGAACCCGAGCTGGCGCTGATCACGTTGGAGAAGCACACGGGTCGAACTGCAGATGCCACGATGCCGATGGAGTGCGGCGGAATCAATTCGATGATTCCGTTGCTGGTGGCCGCACGGCGCGGCCTGCCGGTTGTCGACGCCGACGGGATGGGGCGAGCCTTTCCTCAGCTCGAGATGGAAACCTTCTCGGTGTACGGGATTTCGGCGAGTCCGCTCGCCATGGCGAACGAGCACGACGAGGTGGCGATCTTCGACACCGGAAGTGACAACAGCAGATTGGAGGGCCTCGCCCGCGGGGTGACGTCGAGGTTCGGTGGGATGGCGCACATCGCGCAGTACTCGATGACGGGTGCAGATGTGAAGCGGACGGCGATCCCACGGACTCTGTCGTTGGCCATGACCATCGGCCGGTCCATCAGACTTTCACGTGAGCAGCGGGTGGACCCGGTGCGGGCGCTTGTCGACAGTCTCGCCGACACGCTCTACGGATACGGGCGAGTTCTCTTTCACGGCAAGGTGATCGATGTCGACAGGCGAACCGATGAGGGGTTCGCTCGGGGTTCGGTGCGGATCGCCGGCGTCGGAGACGAAGAGCTGGAAGTTCAGTTCCAGAACGAAAATCTGATCGCCGTCCAATCCGGAGTGATGGTGGCGATCGTGCCAGACCTGATCTGCATCGTCGAGGCCGATACCGCCGAACCCGTCACCACCGAGGGCTTGCGGTACGGGCAGCGCGTTGCGGTCATCGGGATCGCGACCCCACCCATCATGAGAACCCCGGAGGCACTGGCGGTCTTCGGCCCGGCTAGCTTCGGGCTCGATCGCCCGTTCCTGCCGGTGGAGACACTCGAGCAACCTGTACTGGCAGAATAGCGAGCCGTGAGCAGGCTGCACGCGGTCCGGGAGGCCGACCTCGACGCGATCGCAGCGGGGGCGGTGGTCCTGGGCTGCGGCGGGGGCGGCGATCCACGCTTGTTCGTGGAATTGCTGCGTCCACTGATGACGTCTACTTCGGTGGAGGTCATCGCGCCGGACCAGTTGCCGGAGGAGGCATTGGTGATGCCGGTGGGAATCGTCGGATCGGCCCTGGCCTTGGAGGAGCAATTGCCCTCCGGGCGTGAGTTTGCAGATACTGCAGCAGCTTTGACGCGCTGGACCGGGAAGCGTCCGACCGCGGTGATGACTTTCGAAGGCGGTGGACTCAACGCTCTCTCCGGCATTGCGGCGGCGTTGGCGTTGGGAATTCCCGTGGTCGACGCGGACCTGCTGGGTCGAGCGATGCCGCGGCTCGATCACTTCTCTCTCGCCGCAGCCGGGTTGGAATTGTGCCCGGTCACACTCGCCCAGCCCGGCGGCCTCATTACCGTCGTCGACGGAGTGGATGTGCTCGGCGCCGAGGTAGCAGTGCGGTCGTTGATCGGGAGAACCAGCGGTTGGGGCGCTCTGGCGATCGCGTCGATCGATGCGCGGACGGTGCAGGAGGCGTGCATTCCGGGAACTCTCTCCCGAGCACACGAACTGGGTCAGCACATCGGGGCCCTGGGCAGTTGGCAGGAGATCGCGGAGAGCTCCGGGGCCCTGGTAATGGGGACTGGCCGGGTGCGTGCGGTCCGTCGTAGTCGTCCGGACACCGGCGATCGTCGGGGCAGCGTGATTCTCGAACACGATTCTGCGGTGATACGAGTCGAATTCGAGAGTGAGTTCCTGACCGTCGCGTTGGACGGCGAGATGATTGCAACGTGCCCGGACATCGTGACGTTGCTCGACGTGCGGACCGGCGCCTTCGTCTCGTGTGAATCCGTGCACCAGGGGCACGATGTGGCCGTGTTGGTTCTTCCCGGTCCACAGTGGTGGGCGGAAGAAGTGGGCAGATTGAAAGTTGTCGGCCCGCGGGCATTCGGGATCGACCACGACGCAGTGCTGATGGAGGCGCGATGAGCGCGAGTGTTTCGGCGTTGCTGAACAACCCGGCCTTTGTCGGGCTGTATCGACTGGCCGGGGAGGGTGATCCCGTCGTGACGACAGTGGGAGCACTCACCGGGGAATCGGCACAGTCGGCCGAGGCCGTGTCGGGTGCGGCGAGTTCAGGATCAGTTCTGGTAATTCTCGATCGAATCGACATCGGGGAGTGGAGATTCGACGCTCTCCTTCGGCGCACAGCGGCGACCGGCTGCCAGGTGGTCGCTGTGCACAGCGCTGCGGCGGAGGATGCGAGTCTCTCGTTGCTTGCCGATCGGCTCGGACTGGTGGTGCTCGGAGTATCCGACCCGTGGCAGTTCAGCGTGGATCTTCGTGATCTTCTCTCGAATTCGCGGGCGGTGATGGCCGACGCAGTACTGCGGGCGACACACGCGGGCCAACGAGCCGGAGGAAGCGTCGAGAATCTTCTGTCGGTGCTACTGAACACCTTTCAGCGTTCATTCTTTCTCCTGGACACGTCCGGACGTCCGATGACCGGCGCCGACCTGTTGTCAGACGCTGATCGAGCAGCTGCCGGTATGTTGTCGGGTCGCGGGGCGCCCACCACGGTCGAATTGGACTCCGGCGGGGTCCTGATTGCGTGCCCGGTGATGTCCGGCGCAGCCCGAGAGCCCTGGCTGGCGGTGCTGCTCCCGGTGCGTCAAAGCGTCGAAGAGGCTTCTCTCTCAGTGGTTCTCGACGTGGCCTCGTTGGCTGCCGGGCACCGACTGGCCGTTGCGCGCATGGTCGACGAGCGTGAAGCGCGCCGGCGTAGCGCGTTGCTCGGTGAACTGATCGACACGTCAGCAGACGCCACACCCGGACTGCTCCGGCGCGCACTCGACGCGGGTTGGATGCTGGACGGATGGCACATCGGCATCAAAGTCCTGGCGGTCGGTGAGGTCGACCTGGTGGCAAGACGCAGCGAGGTTGCAGATGCTCTCGCCGCCGAGGGAATCGACGCCAATGTCGTGGAACAGGCTGACGGCTGGGCGGCGTGGACGACTCTGCCAGGTGAGCCGCGACCGGAGGCGATCACCAGGATCGCCGAGTGCATCCGTGCAGCTCAGGCCAGGTTGGAACCCACGATGGAGACCTGGGTAGGTGTGGGACGCGCACACGACGGTCCGGCCGGAATCGGTTCGTCCCTGTCGGAGGCCGGGGATGCCGCTCGGCTCGCCGGTTCCCGATCTCAAACAGGTCGATTCCTGCACGTGGACCGCCTCGGGCTGGCGCAGTTGCTGCTGGCGTGGACGCGAACCGACACCTTCCAGCCTGCGGCCGCAGCATTGCTCGCACCGCTACGCGATTCCAATGGAGAGTTGCTCGAGACTCTGTCGACGTACCTCGACGAAGAATCGTCTCTGGCTCACACCGCAACCCGAATGGGGTTGCACCGCAACACCGTATCGAGTCGGATCGATAGAATTCAGCGCCTTCTCTCGGTGGATCTCGCAGATCCGGAAACGAGACTCGCGCTCCACCTTGCTTGCCGGACCATCGCGCCCTGACGGAGATCTTCGCGGCTTCGTCTTGACAAGCACGGGAGGTTCCTGCCATCCTCGTTGCCAGGTCACGAGTACCAGTGTTCAGCCCCGGCTTGCTGGTCGGCAACCCTCCTCCGCGGTGGGGTGCTCCGGGTGACGACCCGGCTGCGTTCGAAAACGAATGCGGCAAGCGCGGACTCTTCCGGGGCCATCTCCCGACGAACGAGTCCTTGAACGTGAGGATTGTCTTCGATGACTGCTGTATTGAGTGCCGACACCTGCTGCACCACCGCGATTGCCAAGGTTTCGGGTGCCGACCTGCAGGTTCCATTGGTTCAGGGTGGCGAATGCTCCTACGCCAACTTCGACTACGCCGCGAGTGCGCCGGCATTGGCCCAGGTCACCGACCGTATCGCCGAGTTGCTGCCGACATACGCCAGCGTCCACCGCGGTGCCGGCTACGCGTCCCGGATCTCCACGCTCACCTACGAGAACGCTCGTGAATCCGTTGCTCGTTTCGTGAACTGTGCCGACGATCAGGTTGTCGTCTTCACCCGGAACACCACCGATTCGCTGAACCTGCTTGCGCAGTGCGTCCCCGGCAGCACCGTCGTCCTCGACGTCGAGCATCACGCAAACCTGTTGCCGTGGAACGACGCTCGTATCGTCACCGCCGCAGACACCATCGAAGAAACGATCGAGCGTCTGATCGGTGAACTGTGCACCAAGCCTGCCGCGCTGCTCGCAATCACCGGGGCCTCCAACGTGACCGGTGAGATCCTGCCGATTGCACGTTTGGCTGACATCGCTCACCGTTGCGGCGCACGTATCCTCGTCGACGCTGCTCAGTTGGCTCCCCACCGTCGCATCGACCTGCAGGAATGCGGCGTCGACTACGTAGCGTTCTCGGGCCACAAGCTGTACGCGCCCTTCGGCGCCGGCGTTCTCGTCGGCCGCCGTGACTGGCTCGACGAAGCTCAGCCGTACCTCGCCGGCGGCGGCGCCGTGCGTGAGGTGACCATCGAGTCCACCGAGTGGGCTTGCGCGCCCGCACGCCACGAGGCGGGTTCCCCCAACGTGCTCGGTGCGGCAGCCATCGCGACCGCCTGCGAAACCCTGCACGCCCTGGACTTCGACGTGATCGCCGAGCATGAGAAGGCGCTCACCGCCCAGCTCACTGACGGCTTGTCCGCCATCGAGGGCGTCTCACTCGTGCGACTGTGGAACGACGCTCCTGACGCCGTCGGAATCGTCACCTTCACCGTTGACGGATTCGAAGCGGGCGAGATCGCCGCATTCCTCTCCGCCGAGCACGGCATCGGAGTTCGCGACGGTCGCTTCTGCGCACATCCGGTTCTCGCGCGCCTCGGCCTCTCCGGCGGTGCAGTTCGCGCCAGCCTCGGCCTCGGTAGCAGCTCGGACGACGTGACGCGGTTGGTCGACGCCGTGAACATCCTGGTTTCGAATCAGCGTGATTGGAAGTACGCGAAGGCGGCAGGTGCGTGGAACCCTGTGCCCGAGACCCGCCCCTTCCTCGGAGCCGCAGACGACAATGCCGGCGCAGCCGAGTGCGTCTGAGCTGAGCTCGGTCCCCGAAAACTCGAACGGACAACTAGCATGGCAGCCATGGCACCAGCGGATTTTCCCGCCACCCCTTCGAGAGTGAGCATCACTCTCGGTCAGTGGTGCCGTCGCCATGTCGATCTGTGCCGCACCTCTTCAGGAATGTGTTCGAGCTGACGATTCGTCTCGCTCATCCCATACTTTTCTGATTTTCGGAGGTCTCACATGTCTTCACTCGCTTCGCATTCTCTGCACGTAGCGGTCGAGTTGACCGGATTCGGTCACCATCCGGCCGCTGAGGGCGCACCCGGCAACCTGCCCATCATCGGCGGCGACTACTGGGTGGACCTCACCGAGGGTGAAAAGGCTCTCGATTTGGCTTCATTCCCTACCAATGTGGTTCGGATTCGCGCTGCGGATCTGCGTGAGGCACAGCTCGAACGCGCACGTATACGCGCTGCCGTCGCCGAAGAAGGACGCGATCCCGACAGCGTCGCAGTGCTGGTCGATCTCGAGATTCTGATCGCGCCGGAGGCTCGCTCCGCTCGTAAGGAGCTTGCGCAGTTGGACAGCGCGTTGACCTCGCCGCGGGTTCCCGTTTCGCTTCATTACGTCGGAACGCCTTCCGGTCTCGGCAGTTTGATCGCCGATATCCGAGCTGCGGAGGTCGCCGACGGCGTTACGTTGCTGCCTCTCGCATTGCCTCGAACGCTCGAGCATCTGGTGGACAGCACCATTCCGTGGCTTCAGGATCGCGGACTTGTCACACCGTCCACCGCAGTCGACGAGGTTCTCGGGCGTTTCGGACTGCCGCCCCGTCAGCGCACGCTTGCATCCTGATCGTCACCGATTGCATCTGCGTACAGGTGGAACAGCGACGGTAATTCGTCGGCACCGTCCACCTGTGCCAGAAGCGTCCAGCACTGCGCAGTGATCGACCGAGCCCTCGTGCCGATCCAGTTGGTGGGCAGTAGTTCCGGCGGCAACAGCGGATCCGGTTCCATGGCTCGCGTGAATTCCGCCGCGAGTTCGATGGTCATCGTGACAGCATCGGTACCCGGACTGTTCTGCAGTTTGTGCAGGCGTGCGGTCGCTACGTCGAGTAGCCGTTCGTATCCGTCAGCGATCTGGTCCAGTGGCCACAACTGCGCGGCAATCTTCACGGGGTCTTCGAGAGTGCCCACTTTCAGATCTCGAGTGGTGAGAGAAGACAGGTGCTGTTCGACGTCGAGTTCGGCGGCCGCATCGCGAATATACGGTTCCCAGGCGTGCGGCGAGACGTACAGACCGCCCTGGACGAGCGCGCCGCCGAGGTAGACGACCTTGGTGCGCAGCGCATCTCGCCCTTTCCGTGACGACTCCGGAATTGCGAATCCGGCCAGGTGCCAATACCCGTCCCACGGCGTCACAGTGTCGCGGTCTTGTCGATAGGCCAGCCGAACGAATTCGACGTCGGGTTCCATCTCGCGCAGGGCTTTCGGCGTTGCTCGTAGCGTGGCCTGCCGCCCGCGACCTTCCTGAGTGAACTTCCCCTCGGTGACCAACCGCTTGATGCACAGCCGAACCTGTTGATCAGTTTTGCCGAGGGCGTCGGCGGTGGCATAAAGGGTGCGTCCGTCGACAGTTCCGTCCGTGCGCAGTAGTCCCTCGATCAAGATCCTCGTGGGTACCTCGACGTCCCTGTCGGTCATCGCCATGTCCTTTCCTCGCTTCTCGACATCTTCGCCCACAACTGTACTATCGAATGCAATACGATCGTTTCAAATTCGTACGTTAGGGCGGGAAGATGGCAGCGGAATCGATGAGCGAGGGCAAGAGTAAGCCTCGTTTACGCAGGTGGATGGTTACTTCCCTGGCGGTGGTCGTTGTTCTGATCGCGACTCTGGTGGGCTGGACGCTGTACCAGAACACCTATGACATCCGTGAGGAAAAAGTGACGATCACCGGGGGATCGGTGCCGCTCCAGGGAGTCCTTGCACTGCCCGAACACGGTGACGGTCCCTTCGGGCTCGTGGTTTTCGTCCACGGAGACGGCCCGGTCGATGCAACACATGAGACGTTCTATCGACCGGTGTGGGAGGCGTTCGCAAAGGCGGGGTACGCGTCACTCTCCTGGGACAAGCCGGGGGTGAATGGGGCACCGGGCAATTGGCTCGACCAGAGCATGGACGATCGCGCGGCAGAAACGGAAGCGGCAATCGAGTGGGCGCGGGGACGTTCGGATATCGATCCGTCTCGGATCGGTCTGTGGGGTGCAAGCCAGGCAGGGTGGGTGATGCCCAAGGTGGTGAACCTCGACCCGGACGTAGCGTTCGTCATTGCCGTGGGTCCCGCGATCAACTGGCTCCAACAAGGCGAATTCAATACCCTAGCCGAACTTTCCGAGAGAAATGCGTCGGCCGACGAGTTCGAGAAAGCGCGGGTCGATCGTGCGAAGAACTTGGATCAGTTGGCCCGTGATGCATCGTTCGACGATCTCGTGGCCTCCGGCGAGGCCGACGGTCTCACCGAAGACCGGTGGAACTTCATCCGAAAGAACTACCTCTCGGATGCGCGAGCCGATCTCGAAACCGTGAAGGTTCCGGTGCTCTTGATCATCGGCGGACAAGACGTCAACGTCGACGTGGCTGATACCGAAAGGGTGTACCGCGAATTACTCGACTCGCCAGGGCAACTGGTGGTCAAGAAGTACCCCGACGCCACTCACTCGATTGTGGAGAAGGACCTCGAAGACTCGGAATTGATGTCGGCTCTGGTGGCCGTTCTTGCTCCCCGTTCGATCTTCGCTCCCGGCTATCTAGCGGATCAGACTGCATTTTTGGAGGGAATTCATGGCTGACGGAATCACGGTTGTCGCACTGGGTGGTGCCGGTGCCATGGGCTCGGCAGCAGTTCGTCTGGCCGCAACATTGCCGGGAATCGGCAAGGTAGTAGTCGCGGATCGCGATATCGATGCTGCGAAGCGTCTTTCAGTTGAACTGGCGCAGGCCTCAGCGGAAGTCGAGGCGCGCAGCATCGACGTCACGGACGGTCGCACGCTACGTGAATTGCTTGACGGCGCAGACGTGGTCGTCAATACGGTCGGACCGTTCTTCCGTTTCGGCGTCGGCATTCTCCAGGCAGCGATCGAGACCGGGACTCACTATCTCGACATCTGCGACGACTGGGAGCCGGCCGTCGACATGCTGGAATTGGACTGTGCCGCGAGGGGAGCCGGAATCTGTGCGGTAGTCGGCATGGGCGCAAGTCCCGGGATGAGTAACCTCCTGGCCGCAATGGCAGTCTCGCGATTGGACGTGGTCGACGATCTGTATACAGCCTGGCCGGTTGATGTCGAGGGCGAGGACGAGTCGGTGGACACATTGAGTGCAGCCGCCGTTCACTGGATGCAGCAGATCAGCGGCCAGGTTCCGGTGGTTCGTGCGGGGCGAATCGTCAACGAAGAACCGTTGCGTTCCATCGCACTCGAACTGCCCGGCGGACGTCGGGGGAACGCTTACGTGGTCGGGCATCCGGAGCCGGTGATGTTTCATCGGACCATCAATCCTGCGGGGCATTCGGCAAATCTGATGGTCATCACACCGGAAACCGTGGCGTTTCTCGACGTTCTCCGCGCCGACATCGACAAGGGGAGAATCGATCTCGACTCGGCCGCCGAAGAATTGGGCAAGCCTTCGCTCG